>NZ_JBSRTQ010000003.1:0-73301 GCF_055129145.1 Albimonas sp.
GCGCGGCGCCTCCCCGCCTTGCCCCTCCGCGCGCCGGCCCCTACCATCGCCCCGACCCTCCGATGCGAGGCCCCTCGAACGAGGCCGGAGCCCACATGGCCGACGACGCGCACGCGCCCCCCCGCACGAAGGACGCGAAACCCGCCTACCAGGTGCTCGCCCGCAAATACCGTCCCGCCACCTTCGCCGATCTGATCGGGCAGGAGGCGATGGTGCGCACCCTGCGCAACGCCTTCGAAAGCGAGCGCATCGCCCACGCCTTCATCCTCACCGGCGTGCGCGGGGTGGGCAAGACCACCACCGCCCGGATCGTCGCCAAGGGCCTCAACTGCATCGGGCCGGACGGGCAGGGCGGCCCCACCATCGCCCCCTGCGGCGTCTGCGAGCCCTGCATCGCCATCGCCGAATCCCGCCATGTCGACGTGATGGAGATGGACGCCGCGTCGCGCACCGGCGTCGGCGACGTGCGCGAGATCATCGACGCGGTCCGCTACCGGGCGGCCTCGGCCCGCTACAAGGTCTACATCATCGACGAGGTGCACATGCTCAGCACCTCCGCCTTCAACGCGCTGCTCAAAACGCTCGAAGAACCGCCCGAGCACGTCAAGTTCATCTTTGCCACCACCGAGATCCGCAAGGTTCCGGTCACCGTCCTCTCCCGCTGCCAGCGCTTCGACCTGCGCCGGATCGAGCCGGAGGCGATGATGACCCATCTCGCCGGCATCGCGGCCAAGGAAGGCGCGAAAGTCGCCGAGGACGCGCTCGCCCTGATCGCCCGCGCGGCCGAGGGGTCCGCCCGCGACGCGCTCTCGCTGCTCGACCAGGCCATCGCCCACGGGGCGGGGGAGACTTCGGCCGACGAGGTTCGCTCCATGCTCGGCCTCGCCGACCGGGGCAGGACGCTGGATCTCTTCGAGGCGGTGATGCGCGGCGACTGCGCGGCCGCGCTGTCGGAGCTGTCGGAGCAATACGCCCAAGGCGCCGACCCGCTCGCGGTGCTGCGCGATCTGGCGGAGGTCACGCACTGGATCTCCATCGCCAAGATCACGCCCGAGGCCGCCGACGATCCCACCGCCGGGCCGGATGCGCGGGCGCGGGCCAAGGACTACGCCTCCCGCCTCGCCCTGCGCCCGCTCGCCCGCGCCTGGCAGATGCTGTTGAAGGCGATGGAGGAGGCGGCGGCCGCTTCCAACCCGATGATGGCCGCGGAAATGGCGATCATCCGCCTGACCCATGTCGCCGACCTGCCGAGCCCCGAGGATCTGATCCGCCGGCTGACCAGCGAGGACGCCGCCGCGCCCGCGGCCGCGCCCTCCGCCCCCTCGGGCGGCGGTGGAGGCGGGGCGCGCGCCCAGGCCTCCGGCGGGGCGTTCCGCGCCGTCGCGGCGCCCGCGCATGCCCCCGCGCCCGCCTCCGCCCCCCGGGCCGCGGCGCCGCGCCCGACGCTGGCCACCGCGACGCCCGAGCCGCGCGATCCGACCCCTGCCGTGGTCCCCGATATGGAAGTCTCCGCCGCCGTCGCGGCGCTGGCCACCTTCGAGGACGTGCTCGCCCTGATCCGTGACAAGCGCGACGCCCGCCTGATGGTGGAGGTCGAGACCGGCCTGCGCCTGATCTCCTACCAGCCGGGCCGGATCGTCTTCGAACCCTCGGCCTCGGCCCCGCAGAGCCTCGCGGCCGACCTCGCCCAGCGGCTGCGCACCTGGACCGGGGCGCGCTGGATGGTGGCGGTGGAGGCCTCGGGCGGCGCGCCCACCGAGGCCGAGCGGCGCGACGCCGAGCGCGACGACCTCCACGCGCGCCTGCGCGAACACCCGCTGGTCCGCGCGGCGTTGGAAGCCTTCCCCGAGGCTGAAATCCTCGCCACCCGCGCCTTCGGGGCCGAGGCCCCGGCCGAGGAGACCCAGACCGCCCCGGAATGGGAGGAGACGCCCGACGACGAGGACTGGGATGGCTGGGATCCGGTCGACGTGTTCGAAGAGCGCCCCTGACCGTCGCGACCCCGCCGCCGCGATCCGACATTGCCGCGCCGGCCCTCATTGCGCATATGCTGTCCGTCCCGCCGCGCCGCGGGCCGGTCGCGAATCTCCGCCGCCCCGCCCGGGTCGGCCAGCCAACCCCGCCGCCCCGCCGCATCGGGCGGCCCGAACGCAAGGAGCGTCCCATGCTCAAGGGATTGGGTAACCTCGGCGACATGGCCAAGATGATGGCCAAGGCGCAGGAGCTTCAGGGCAAGATGGCCGAAGCCCAGGCCCGCATCGCCGAGATCGAGGCCGAGGGCGAGGCCGGCGCCGGCCTGGTCAAGGCCCGCGTCTCCGGCAAGGGCGAGCTGCGCGGCCTCAGCATCGATCCGTCGCTGTTCGTGCCCGAGGACCGCGAGGCGGTGGAGGACCTGATCGTGGCCGCCATCCGCAGCGCCCAGGACAACGCCGCCGAAGCCGCCCAGGCCGAGATGGCGCGCGCCGCCGAAGGCATGCCGCTGCCGCCGGGCATGAAGCTGCCGTTCTGAGCGGAGATTCGCCTTCAGGCGCCGCGACGCCCGCGACGCCCGCGGCGCCTGAAGGCCCGGCATCTCGTTCCGGCCCGCCCGTCATTCTCCGCCCCACCCTACGCGCCGCCCTGCAGCGGAGCCTTTCCGCTTGGCGCGCGCGCCTGCGTCCCCCCGATCCGCGCCCGGAACCCCTCCGCCGCATGGCCAGCACCGATCTCAAGAACCCGCCGCCGGGCCCCCGCGCCTGGCGCCGCGCCTCCGAAGCGGCGCTGTTCGCCCCGATCGTGGCGTACCTGCTGCTGGCCGGGGCCAATCGGCTGGTGGTGGTGCGGGCCGAGGCGAACATGCGCGCCGCGGCCCGCGCGGCGCTGAGCGAGATGGCGCGGGGCGAGATCGGACCCGAGGCCGCCGCCCGCCAGATCGCCGCGGCCCTCGGCGATCTGGACCGGCGGACCTATGCGGTGGCGATCACCGACGGCGCCCATCGGCGGATCGAGATCACCGCCCCGCGATCCGCCGCCGGCCTGATCGGCCCGTTCGGACTGCAGGCCTTCGGCCAGATGTCGGTCGAGGTCTACGGCCCGGGCGATGCGGCGGACGACGGCGAGGCCGCGCCCGATGATCCGCTCGGCCGGGTCACCCGGCGCGAGGCGGCGGCGCTGCGCCTCCAGGCTCAAAGCCCCGAGCAGGTTCCCTGACGCCGGGGCCGGCGCGCCCGCCCGGCCTCATTCCCGGCGCAGCAAGCGGTCGGTGACCCAGCCCGCGATGCGCGCGCCAAGACCTTTTCGAGCGGCGCGATGCTCCTCCAGCAGGGCGTCGCGGTCGTATTCCGTCTCCACCCAGGTCCGGAACGGCACGCCCTGGGCCTCGGCCTCGGCGGCGCGGGCGAAGAACAGGTCGAGAACGCCGGTCGGGCCGCGGCTCAGGTGCAGGTAGCGCCACGACAGCTGCCCCTGCGCCTCGGCCGCCGTGCGCCCCTCCCGCTCGATCAGCCACAGCCCCGCCATGAAGCCGGCGCGATCCGACCCCGACTTGCAGTGGAACAGCACCGGCGTCGGAATGTCGGCGATCAGGACCCGCAGGGCGGCGAGTTCTTCCCGGCTCGGCAGCCCGCGCGAACGCAGGACGGCGCGGCGGAAGACCAGCCCCGCCGCCTCGCAGGCCTCCCGCTCCAGCGGATACGACCCGAACAGCACGCCGCCGCGCAGCGAGATCACCGCGGCGAGCCCCTCGCGCGCCAGCCGGCGGATCTGGTGGGGCAGCGGCTGGGCGGAGCGGAAGGCCGAGCCGCCGACCCGGTGCAGGTTGAGGAAGGCGTAGCGCAGCACGGCGTGGTCGGAAAACAGCATGTCGAGCCAGGCGCGGCGCCGCGCGCCGGGGCCCTGAAGCTCCGAGCGCCAGTCGGCCTGGGCGGCGCGGCGCCTCGCCTGCTTGCGCGCCTCCTTCGCGTCGCGGGGCGGTTCCATCAGCAGGTCGGGCTGCAGCGGATCGGGCGCGACCGGCGGGGTCGCGACAGGCGGGCGCGCGACGGGACGGGGTGCGACGGGGGGGAATGGATCGCGGTCGTCGGGTCGGGTCATGGCGCGCTCCGGGGGCGAGGTGTCGCGGCGGGATCCGGCCCGGATCCCGGGCCGTTCCCTAGCGCCTCGGGCCGCGCATGGCCAGCGCGCCCCTGGCCGAGCGGGGCGCCGGCGTGGCGCGGGCCCGGCTTCTCGGGCGTGTCAGAACGTGTATTCGAAGCGCTCGATGTCGGCGGCGTATTTGTCGGCGATCAGCTTGCGGGCGTGGTCGGAATACTGATCGCGGTAAGACGCTCCGCCCGCGGTCTTGCGCAGATGCGGCACGGCGCCGAGATCGACCCCCAGCATCGCCGAGATCGCCTCCATGTCGGCGGCCAGCGTCTCGACCTTGCCGATATAGTCCATCTCTTCGATATGATATTTCGGGTTGTGGAAGCTGGAGCAGTGGTGGATCACCGTGTCCAGGGTGGCGTTGAACTCGCGCTCCGGCATCTCGTGGCGGATGAACTGCCGGTCGACGTCGCAGAAATACATGCTCTCGACGAAGGCGTCGAAGTCCTTCCACACCAGTCGCCACATCCAGCTGTTGGAGAACATCGCCCAGGCGGAGTAGATCCGGGCGTAGGGATTGCGCACGAAGGTGAATTTCTTCGCCTGGGCCCAGATTTCGTCCGGAATGAGCTCACGCCCCGTGCGCCCGTCGAAATCGCCCGGCCGCGCCACGCAGCAGATCGTCTCCGGCCGCGCCTGCAGCCGGTTGATCACCGAGGTGCCGGCGCATTTGTGGATATGCACGAACACGCCGCGGATCTGGCCGGCGTTCTGCGCGATGCGCGCCGAGCCGAGCGTTGCGGCGTCGTGATAGGACGACTTCGCGCGCATCTTGCGAGCCTTGATGACGAGTTTGGCGATGTCCATGCAGGGCTCCGTAGCGTCGCGACGATCAGGGAAATCTAGGCGGCGGGCACGGACCTGGCCACTGCGCGGATTGGCGCTGGCCGTTCAGTCTCCGTTCGGAATCAGGCCGAGCCCGCGCAGGTAGACCATGGCGCCCGATTCCAGCAGATCCTCGGCCGAGATCGAGGCTTTGCGTCCGGCGCTGTCGCGGGCGAAGAGCTCCACGACCCCGTGGCTCAGCGCCCAGATGTGATAGGACATCATCTGCACCGGCGGGCGCTTCTCGGGCGGCAGGCGCATCACCAGCGCCTCCGAGGCCATGCGCATCACCCCCATCGCCCGATCCGACGCGGCCAGCAGCGCGGGGTCCGCGCCGACCACGATGCCGCTTTCGAACATGGCGATGTACATGCCCGGCTCGCGCCGCGCGAAATGCAGATAGGCCCGGCTCATCTTCTCGAAGGCCGAGATCGGCGAGGGGCGGCCGCCGTCCCAGGCCTTTTCCAGCAGGTCGGCGAAAAGCTCGAAGCCGCGGCGCGCCATCTCGGCGATCAGGTCCTCGCGGCCTTTGAAATGGCGGTAGGGGGCGGCGCCGGAGACGCCCGCCTCCCGCGCCACTTCGGACAGCGTGAAGCCCTGGGGCCCGCGTTCGGCGATCAGCGGCAGGGCGGCTTCGACCAGCGCCTCGCGCAGATTGCCGTGATGATAGCCGCGCTTGGCGCGCCCGCCATCCTCCGCCCCCCGATCCTCGCCCGCATCGCTCATCGCGCCCTTATAGACGGGCGGCGGCGCGATACCAATCTGCCCCGCGCGCGCAGCGGGGAAGGGAGTCGTTCACCCGTTTCCTGAACCTCTCCTTCACCGAGCCCTCGTATGATGACGTTCGGGCCGGCTGAAGGGGAGCGTCATGCCGAACTGGAACACCCGTGTGGAGCAGGAGCTGCGCAGCCTCGACCGGTTGCTGAGCGTCACGCTGACCCTGGAATCGCGGTTCGGCAGCGTCGAGTGGGATCTGCGCGCGGCGGTGATCCTCGGGCGCATGCGGCGACTGTATTTTCAGGATCGCGGATCGCTCGGCTTCCTGCGCCGCCTCGCGGCGGGCGAGCCCATCGCGGACAAGGAGCGGCTGCGCCTGCGCGCGCTGCACGACAGTTTCGAGGCGGAGATGGAGGACGCGGCGGAGGCGCTGCGCGTCGCCGCGCGCCGCAACGGGCTGCGCATCGACATGGACGCGATGGCGCTGCTTGAGGGGCTGGTCAACGACTCCACCTGCATCCGCGACACCATCCACGGCATGTTCGCCGCCCCGGTCGGCGCGTTGCTGGACACCGAGGCGTCGCGCAACGACGCGCAGTTCATCCTGGCCGAGCTGGAGCCGCGTCTCGTCCGGTTCCGGGAGGCGGAGACGCGGCTCAGGATGCGCGCGCGCAACCATGGGGTGGAGCTGCCCGAGCCGGAGACGGATCCGGACGCTTTCGGCGCCGCGGCGGAGGCGGACATGGACGACGAGGCGCGGGAGGCGGCCGAGGCCCGCGCCGCCTTCATCGGCGCCGCCCCACCCGCCCCGCGCTCGGGCGTGGCGGGGGCGCTTCGCAGCAGGGCGGCGCCCGAGCCGGAGATGCGCGAGCGGCGGCATGCGGTCGACGACGCCCATGCGGATCCGGCCCAGATCGCGCTCGCGCTCGATCTCGAGCAGCCGCCGCGGCGCCTGACCCGGGCCGAGGCCGCCCGACGGCGTCAGGAGATCCGACGGCTGGCGCGGAACCCGACGCGGAAAGCCGCGGCGGCGCCTGCGGTTCCGGCAGCCGACACGCCCGCGATGGCCGCCCCCGTCGCGGCGCGGATCGCGGCGAGGGACGCGTTCCACGCTCCCGCCTCCGCCCCTCTCCCCGCCTCCGCTCCCTTCCCCGCCCGGGAGGCGACGTCGAAGCCGGCGAAGGTCGCGGCCGCGGTGCTCGCGAAATCCACGCCGGCCGACCCGCCAACCCCGCCGAAACGCCGCTGGTTCAGTCTGCGCCGCATGCTGGGACTGGAGGAAGCGGAGGTCCCGCACCCGCTGCGGCAGGAGCCGGCGCCGTTGCGCGCAAAGGCCGCCGCCGCCGCACCGGCCGTCGCCCCGGCCCCCCAGCGTCGGGAGCCGGCGGCGCGTCAGCCGGCCTCGCCGCGCGCGCCAGGCTCGCCGATCCGCTCCATCTCATAGGGCGTGGTCTGGTAGATCTGGTTGATCCAGTTGCCGTAAAGCAGGTGGGCATGGCTGCGCCACCGGTCCTTGGGGGCGCGGGTCGGGTCGTCGCCGGGGAAATAGCGCCAGGGCAGCTCGATCTCGCCGCCCGCGGCGACGTCGCGATCGTATTCCGCCTTCAGCGTGTCGCGGTCGTATTCCAGGTGGTTGAACATGAAGAGCCGCCGCGCGGCCGCGTCCTGCACCAGGCAGGGGCCGACCTCGGGCGAGCTCGCCAGGATCTCCAGCCCGCCGGCGGCTTCGATGTCCTCGGCCCGATTCTCGGTCCAGCGGCTGACCGGCGCCTCGAAATCGTCGCCGAAGCCGCGCAGATAGGGCGAGGCCGCGGCCAGCACGCGGTGCCGGTAGATGCCGAACGCCTTCTTCTCGAGATCGCGCTTGGGCACCCCGTAGAGGTGGTGAAGCATCGCCTGCCCCCCCCAGCACACCCCGAAGGCCGAATGCACATGGCTGCGCGACCAGTCGAAGATGCGGGTGAGCTCGTCCCAATAGGTGACCTCTTCGAAGGGCAGCCGTTCGACCGGGGCGCCGGTGACGATCAGCCCGTCGAACTTGCGGCCCGAGGCCTCGATCTCCGCGAAAGGCGCATAGAACGCCTCCAGATGCGCGGCGGAGGTGTTGCGGCTCTGGTGATCGGTCATCCGGATCAGGCTGAGCTCGATCTGCAGGGGGCCCGCGCCGATCAGGCGGGCGAACTGGGTCTCCGTCGCCACCTTGGTCGGCATCAGGTTGAGCAGGCCCACATGCAGCGGGCGGATGTCCTGGCGGGCGGCGATGTCGTCGGACACCACCATGACGCCCTCGCGGTCGAGCACGTCGATGGCGGGCAGTCCGGCTTGGATCTTGATGGGCATGGCGGATGGGCCTCGTGAACGATGCGCGCAGGGTCGGCGGCGCGCGCTCAGCCTTTCGGATGTCGTGGGGGCGGGTCCTCGCGGGGTTCGGCGGCCGGGTCGGCCGCCCTCACATGCCGGCGGCTTCGCGGCGGTCGAGCGCGCGGGCGATCAACTCGAAGAAGTCATGGGGCGAGGTCACTTCGGCGATCTCTTCGGCCTCCACCGTCACGCCCCAGCCATCGGCGATGGCCTGGTAGCGCGGGCGGCGCGCGTCGATCTGCCGGGCGAAGCCCCAGCGGATGAAGGCGTCGGGGTCGACCTGGTCCGGCTTTCCACCGGTTTCGGCCAGGTATTCGGCCCAGAAGCCGTGCAGCATCTCCTCCCGGTAGTAGATCGGCTTCGGCGCCCGGTCGAAGCGGGCCTTCAGGGCCGCTTCATGCGCCTTGCCGCCGCGGATATGAACCAGCAGCATCGCGCGGCTCAGCGCGCTCAGCACCGGGTCGCGGGGATTGTCGGGCTCCACCACTTCGCAGATGGAGCCCGAGGTGTCGCACACGAAGCTGTTGTAATCGTAAAGATCCCGCGCCCGGTCGGCGAAGGCGCGCGCGTCCAGCATCGCGGCGATCTCCGCCTCGCGGTGCAGGCGCTGGCGGCGGACGTATTCGTCGAAATCCATGCCGCCAAGCGCCGGGTCGCCGGGCTTGCCCAGCCAGTTCGACAGCGGCGTGAGGTTGTGGAACGACAATTTGGATCGCAGCGACAGGCTGTCGGAGCGCAGCATTTCGCGGAGCTTCGGCGACTTCATCGCCTCGCGCTTGAATTCGTCGGTGATCCGCTCGCCCAGATAGCGGGTGCCGATGCGGTAATCGACCGAATAGTGGAACCAGTCGCCCTCGTCGCGCAGCATGCTCGACAGCCGGGTCTTGCCCACGCCGGACATGCCGATGAGCGCGATGGCGCGGCCTTCGGCGGCGCGCCAGCTTGCGGCGTCGGGGTAGAGCATGGTCGGTCCTCCTGCGCGCGGGCCCCGGAATGGGCGCGCGGCGTGGATCTGCGGTAGCTTAACGGGCCTGGGTTGTGAAGGGCGCCGGGGCGGGGCGGCTCCCCCGACGGCCGCCCCCCGAAAAAGCGAAACGCCCGGCCGCGAGGCCGGGCGTTTCATCTCAGGGCGTCGCGGCGCCGGCCGCGCCCCGTCGGGGACGCGGCCGGCGGGGACGCTTCATTTCTTCATCGCGTCCAGCGAAGCGCGCAGGATCGTCTCGGCCTCGGCCTTGTCGCCCCAGCCGATGACCTTCACCCACTTGCCTTCCTCGAGGTCCTTGTAGTGCTCGAAGAAGTGCTTGATGCGGTCGCGGGTCTTCGGGGCGATGTCGGTCAGGTCCTGGATATGGGCCTGGAACGGATCGACCTTCTCGACGGGGACGGCGATCAGCTTGTCGTCCATGCCGCCGTCGTCCTCCATCTTCAGCACGCCCACCGGGCGGCAGCGGATGACGACGCCGGGGGCGAGCGGGAAGTCGCACAGCACCAGCACGTCGGTGGGGTCGCCGTCGGCATGCAGGGTGTTGGGCACGAAGCCGTAATTGCACGGGTAGAACATCGGGGTGTTGACGATGCGGTCCACGAAGACCGCCCCCGACTCCTTGTCGATCTCGTATTTCACGGGCGCGCCGCCGCCGGCGCCGCCGGTGATCTCGATGACCACGTTGATGTCGGAGGGCGGGTTTTTGCCCGCGGGGATCGCGTCGAGGTTCATGTCAAATCCTTCGTTCGGCGTCCGGTATCTGCCGCGCGGCGGATAGCACGGGTTGTTGCGCTGCGGAAGAGGCAACGCGACACGGCGTGTGGACCGCGCGCCGCACGCCGCGCCCCGGCGGCTCAGGCCGCCGCCGCCCGTCGCCGCTCCGCCCGCATGTTCATCAGGTTGGCGCCCAGCACCAGGGCGGCGCCGGCGAAGACCATCGCCTCCAGCGGCTCGTCGTAGAACATCGCCCCGATCACGGCGATCATCGGCAGGCGCAGGAACTCCATCGGCGCCACCACCGAGGCCGGGGCCTTCGACAGCGCCGTGGTCACGCAGAAATGCGCCCCCAGCCCGCAGCAGGCGACCAGAACCACCCAGGGCAGGGTCGCGGCGGGGAAGGCGATGTCGCCGTCATATCCCGCGCAGATCAGGCCCATGACCGTCTGCATCATCGTCATGAAGAACAGGATCGAGGCCGTGCTCTCGGTCCGGCCCAACTTCTTGGTGATCATCACCGTGAAGGCGAAGCCCAGCGCGGCCCCGAGCGCCGAGATCTGCCCGACCCCGAATCCGCCCACGACGCCTCCCGCCTCCCACGGCCGCGCCACCACCAGGATGCCGACGAAGCCGATGGCGGCGGCGACGATGCGGGTCGGGGTGAAGCGCTCTCCCAGCAGCAGGGGCGCCAGCATCGCCACCCAGAGCGGATTGGTGAACTCATAGGCGAAAAGCTGGGCGAGCGGGATCAGGGTGACCGCATAGAACCACAGGTTCTGCCCGGTGAAATGCGCGATGTTGCGGCCCAGATGCAGGCCGAGCCGGCGGGCGCGGACCTCGCGCAGCTGGCCGGTGACGATGAGCGCCGCCATCACGATCGCCACGCCGATGACGGAGCGGTAGAACATGATCTCGAAGGTATCGAGCTCGACCGCGGCTTCGCGCCCCGAGATCGCCATGGCTGAAAAGCAGCAGAGCGCCCCGCCCATCCAGGCGGCGGCGACAAGCGGGCGGTCGTCGCGCGAGCGGCCTTCGCCGGCGACATGGGCGACGGGATCGGGGGTCACGGTCATGTCCGGTCGCCCGAGACCATGTCGCAGGCGGCGTCCAGCGCCATCAGGTAGCCCGGCGCGCCGAAGCCCATGATGATGCCGTCGGCGCGGAACGCCACATAGGACAGGTGGCGGAAGTCCTCGCGCCGGTGGGTGTTGGACAGGTGCAGCTCGATCACCTTTCCCTCGAAGGCGCGCAGCGCGTCGAGGATCGCGACCGAGGTGTGGGTGTAGGCCCCGGCGTTGAGGATGATGGCGTCGCGGTCGCCGCGCGCCGCGTGGATCGCGTCGACCAGCGCGCCTTCGTGGTTGGACTGGCGGAAGTCGAGGTCGGCGCCCCGCCGCTCGGCCCGGTCGCGGCAGCGCGCCTCGATGTCGGCGAGCGTGTCGGCCCCGTAGATCTCGGGCTCGCGCAGCCCCAGCAGGTTCAGATTGGGGCCGTTGAGGATCAGGATGCGGGCGGACATGGGGGGCTCCGGCGATTGCGGCGGGCGAGGGCGAGCGCGGTCAGGGGCCGAGCGGCGAGGCCGGCACTCAACCCCAAAGCGGACGGACGGGCAAGGGCGGGCGGAAACGCTTGACCGGCTATTTGACGTTGCGTCATTTCTTATCGATCCGCCGGGGGCGGCGGGATTTCAATGGGGTGATCGACATGACGATTTTCAGGCCCATCGCCGCGGCGGCGCTGATTGCGGCTGCGATTTCGACGACGACGGCGGATCCCGCCGCGGCCATGGTGACATTTGAGCTGGAGCTCGGCCCAATCGACCATCTGGAGGACGCGCCGCCGGCGGCCTTCGCCGGCTTCCTGCTGGGCGAGACGGTGCGTCTGCGGGTGAGCATGGACGAGACGGCGCCCGACGCCCTCCCCTCCGACCGCCTGGGACTTTTTGAGGATCCGGATGCGGCGGTCACCCTAATCGGCGCCGACAGCGGCGCCCAGGCCGCCCTGTTCGGAGGGATCTCGCTGCGCGGGGCCCGTGACTTCGAAAGCGCGGCCTATGGGATCACCGGCACGCGCATCATCGTGAGCGGTTTCGTGGACCCGTCGCTTCTGGGGCCGGATATTCCGTGGGTTCTTGGAGGCAATGCGGACTGGTTGTTGGCAGGAGATGTTGACGTGAACCGTTTGGATCTGCTGCTCGGCGCATTTCTATCGCCGGACACGACTCTGTATCCTGGGAATTCAGCCGCGATCGATCGCTATGCGGAGGATTGGATCACCGAATTGAAGAGGGTCTTGCGTGTGTCACCGCTGTCGGTGGACATCCACGGCGTCTTCATGCCCGTGCCCGCGCCCCCGGCCGCATTCGCGCTGCTAGGCGGGCTGGGGGTGCTGGTCGCGGCGAGTCGGCGCAGACGTGTGCCACCGGCCTGCTGACGCGCCGGCCTGCTGAACTGCGGGCCCGCGCGCCGTGTCCGCGCGGAACCGCGCGCCGCGGCGCATTGACAGCGCCACGCCCCCGCCGGAGCCTGCGCGCCGGATCAACCGGAGGCCGGCCATGGACGATCACGACGACGCCGCCCCGCGCCACGACCCCGATGCGGGGCGGCGCGCCATCGTGGTGGGGGCGGGCATCGCCGGAGTCTCGGCGGCCACCTGGCTCCTGCGCTACGGCTGGCGGGTGACCCTGATCGATCGCGCGACGCCCGGCGACCCGGCCGCGGCCTCCTACGGCAATGCGGGCATCCTGGCGCGAGCCGGCATCGTGCCGGTGTCGCAGCCGGGGTTGCTCGCGAAGGCGCCGGGGATGCTGCTCGACCCCGACGGGCCCTTGTTCCTGCGCTGGTCATATCTGCCGCGGCTCGCCCCCTTCCTCGTCCGCTTCCTGCGTCACGGGTCCGAGGCCGAGGTCCGCCGCATCGCCGCCGCCCTCGCCGGGCTGCTGACCGACGCCGTGGCCCAGCATCGCGCGCTGGCCGAGGGGGCGCCCGACGCCGCCGCCCTGATCCGGAGCGGCGACTACGGCTTCCTCTATCGCGACCGGGCAGGCTACGAGGCCGACGCCTTCGGCCATGGTCTGCGTCGCGAACACGGCATGGAACCGGAACTGGCCGAGGGCGCCGCCCTGCGCGACCGCGACCCCCTGCTCGCGCCCGAATGGGGGTTCGCGGCGATTTATCGCGACCATGGCTGGATCCACGACCCGGGCGCCTATGTCGCCGCGCTCGCCGCACGCTTCGTGGCGATGGGGGGCGTTTTCCGGAGGGGCGAGGTCGCGGCGCTGGATGGCGAGGGGCGGGTGCAGCTGGTCGGCGGCGCGAAGATGCGCGCCGACCGGGTGGTGCTGGCGGGGGGCGTGCATTCCCGCCCCCTGATGCGGGATCTCGGCCGCGACGTGCCGATGGAGAGCGAGCGCGGCTATCACCTGCACCTGCGCAGCCGGTCCAACGCGCGCCCCGCCCATCCGTGGATGGCGACCGCGCTCAGGGTGGCGGCGACCCCGATGGCGGGGGGCGTCAGGTTGGCAGGCGCGGTGGAGTTCGGCGGGACCGAGGCCGGCCCCTCCGCCGGGCCGCCCGCGCTGCTGCGGCGCGCGGCGGCGCGGCTCTGGCCCGGGGCGGAATGGGAGGGGGAGGCGGAGTGGCTCGGCCACCGCCCCTCCACCGCCGACAGCCTGCCGGTGATCGGGCCGGCGCCGGGGGCTACGCGGGTGATCGCGGCCTTCGGCGGCCAGCATGTGGGCATGACCGCCGGCCCCCGGATCGGGCGGATGGCCGCCGACATCGCCGCAGGGCGGGCCGAACCCGACCCGGCGTTTTCGCCGGGCCGGTTCTGAGCGCGGCCGCGGCCGCGAAGCAATGGTCCCCGCTGCCGGACTCGAACCGGCACGCCCGTGGGCAAGGGATTTTAAGTCCCGTGCGTCTACCATTCCGCCAAGCGGGGCTGGCCCACGGATTAACCGAGCGGGGGCGGCGCGGGAAGAGGCTCCCCGCCGCGCCGCGCCCGTCTCAGACCGGGGGCAGTTCGGTCACGTTCTTCGCGCCGAGCTTCGCGCACATCGCGCGCAGGGCTTCGGCCGCGACCGCCAGCGCCTCGGGGTCGACCGAGCGGGCGACGACCGTCGAGCCATAGCCGCCCTGATAGAACGGATAGGAGCCGAAGCTGATCTCGGGATGCGCCTCGGCGAGCCCGGTCAGGGGGCCCGCGATGTCGCCCTCGGCGATGGGGATGCGGAAAGCGTGGCTCAGCATCCGCGGCCCGCCGCGCAGGGTGGGGCGCAGGCTTTCGACCATCGCGTTGAAGATGATCGGGACCCCCGCCATCACATGGACGTTGCGCAGCTTGAAGCCCGGCGCGCCGGAGATCGGGTTGGCGATCAGCTCCGCCCCGTCGGGAATGCGGGCCATGCGCAGGCGCGGCTCGGTCAGCTTCTCGGGGTCGCCATAGTGCGCCAGCAGGATCTCGCGCGCGTCGTCGCGGACCGAGATCGGGGTGTCGAAGGCGGCGGCGACCGCCTCGGCGGTGATGTCGTCATGGGTCGGGCCGATGCCGCCCGAGGTGAAGACGTGATCGTATTTCCCCGCGAGCTCCCGCACCGCGGCGATGATCTCGGCCCGGTCATCGGCGATCACGCGGACTTCGCGCAGGGGCGCGCCCGCCTCGGTCAGCACCTGGGCCAGGTGATGCATGTTGCTGTCGCGGGTGCGGCCCGACAGGATCTCGTCCCCGATCACCACCATCGCCGATGTCGGCTGCGCCTCGCTCATGCCTCTTGCCTTTCGCCGCTCGCCCGGGTCAGACCGCGGGCCATGAAATTCTCCGCCCCCCTGATCGAAGGCGTGCTTGCGCGCCGTTATAAGCGGTTTCTGGCCGACGTCACGCTGCCTGATGGACGCGAGGTCATCGCCCATGTCGCCAATCCCGGCGCGATGACCGGACTGGCCGAGCCCGGGAGCCGGGTCTGGCTGGAGCCGTCGGCGGACCCGAAGCGCAAGCTGAAATGGTCGTGGCGGCTGGCGGGGCTGGCGGGGGGCGGCCTCGCCTGCGTCGACACCGGGGTTCCCAACAAGGTGGCGGGCGAGGCGCTGGCGGCGCGCGCGATTCCCGAATTCGCCGGCTACGGAACGGTCCGGCCCGAGGTCCGCTACGCCGAACGCTCCCGCGTGGATTTCCTGCTGAGCGGGCCGGGGCTGCCGGACTGCTATGTGGAGGTGAAGGCGGTGAGCCTCTCGCGCCGCCGGGGCCTCGCCGAATTCCCCGATACGGTCACCGCGCGGGGCGCCCGCCACCTGGACGACCTGGCGACGATGGTCGGGCAGGGCGCACGGGCGGCGATGCTCTGCATCGTGCAGCGGACCGATTGCGCGCGGATGCGGATCGCGGACGACATCGACCCGGCCTATGCCGCCGCCTTCGCCCGCGCGCGGGCGGCGGGGGTGGAGGCGATGGCGCATGCCGCGATCATCGACGCGGGCGGCGTGGCGCTGGGTCCGGCGCTGCCGCTGGAGGACTGAAGCCTACCCCCCGCGACAGGTCGCGAAAGGGGTGGAGCCGGACCGCGCCAGCGCCTATATCCCCCTCCGCGGGCCCGACGCCCGCCCCCTCCCCGTGCGGCCCGAGGCTCGATGCCCCAGGCGGCGCGCGTCGGCGCCCGCGACGTCCGGAGCCGTCGCATCCGCGGCCGCCTTGGGGTACCATGCGCGTCGAAGGGCGCAGACGAGCGAAAAAGGATCAGGCCCATGGACGCACCGCAGCCGGCCATCACCGCCGAGGGCATCCGGGTCTATCGTCCCGAAGATTTCGAAGGCATGCGCGTCGCCGGTCGCCTCGCGGCCGAAATCCTCGACCGCATCGGCCCGGCCGTGGTCCCCGGGGTCAGCACCGCCGAGCTCGACGCCGCCATCGAGGCCGACGTGACCGCGGCCGGCGCGGTGTCGGCCACCATCGGCTACCGCGGCTATCGCCACGCGTCCTGCATCTCGGTCAACCATGTGGTCTGCCACGGCATTCCGGGACCCAAGAAGCTCAAGGACGGCGACATCCTCAACATCGACGTCACCGTGATCGTCGACGGCTGGTATGGCGACAGCTCGCGCATGTATGTCGCCGGCAGGCCCAACCGCAGGGCCGAACGGCTGGTCGAGGTGACGCATGAGGCGCTGATGCGCGGCATCTCCGAAGTGCGGCCCGGGAACACCTTCGGCGACATCGGCGCCGCCATCCAGAGCTATGTGGAGGCCGAGCGCTGCTCGGTCGTCCGTGATTTCTGCGGCCATGGCCTCGGGCGCGAATTCCACGAGCCGCCCAACGTCCTGCATTTCGGCCGCCACGGCGCCGGCGCGGTGCTGCGCCCGGGGATGTTCTTCACCATCGAGCCGATGGTGAATCTCGGCCGGGCCGAGACCAAGACCCTGGCCGACGGCTGGACCGCGGTGACCCGCGACAAGAGCCTCTCGGCCCAGTTCGAGCATTCCATCGGGGTGACCGAGACCGGCTGCGAGATCTTCACCCTGTCGCCGGGCGACTGCTTCCACCCGACCTGGGAGCGCTGAGGCCTTTCCGCCTCAGTCGGCGGCCCCGCCGTCCGGCGCGACCTCGGGCAGAGTGAACAGCTCCGTCTCGCCGGGGATGCCGCGCAGGGCGCGGGCGCCGAGGCTGACCGTCTCGCCCGAGTAACGCGCCGCGAATTCGGCCGAGGCGATGATTGGCGCGCCGGTGGACTTGCTCGCATCCTCCAGCCGCGCCACCTGGTTCGCTGCCGGCCCGGTCACGGTCATGTCCATGCGCCGGTCGGTGCCGACATTGCCGTACATCACCCGCCCCACATGCAGGCCGATGCCGAAGGCGATGGGCTCCAGCCCCTCCGCCGCGCGGCGGAGGTTCAGCGCCTCGCCCCGCGCCAGCGAATCGAGCGCGGTGCGCGCCGCCGCCTCGCACATCGCGGCGGCGGAGCGGGCCTGCCCCTCGATCGGGAAGATCGCCAGCAGCCCGTCGCCGATGAACTTCAGCACCTCCCCGCCATGGTCGAGCACCGCGTCGGCGGTGCAGTCGAAATAGTCGTTCACCGTGCGGAGATAGCGGCCGAGCGCCAGTTCCGACGACAGCTGGGTCGAGCCGCGCATGTCGCTGCACCACAGGACGCAGTCGATCAGCCGTCCGTCGCCCTTCTGGACATGGCCGAGCATCACGTTGCGCCCCGAAAGCCGCCCCAGATAGGTGTCGAGCAGCGCCTGGGCGAAGCTCTCGGCGATGGCCGACTTGATCACCAGCGCGATGGGCAGCGCCAGCGCGCGCAGCCGGTCGAGGTCGGCGTCCGAAAACCCCTCCGGCCGGCGGGTGGCGAAGGAGCACATGGCGCATTCCATGCCCTCGATCTCGGCTTCGAACGGCGTCGCAAGCGGTTTTTCGAAGCTGACGAACAGCGCCAGATAATCGGTCAGCCCCTGCGCGTGCAGCTGGGCGAACAGCGGGAAGCGGACGCGCGCGGTGGCGTCGGCCAGGCGGTGGCGGATCTCGGGCAGGCCGCGGGCGAACATGTAGTAGAACGGCGCGTTCTTGAACGCCTCGGTGGTCAGGTCGCGCCGCGTGCGGGTCTGGATCGCGGCGCCGTCGCGCTCTGCGTCCCAGGTCAGATCCATCGCCCCCAGCACCGGGTGCAGCATGAACCCGCCGAGATTGATGCGCGCCACCGGAATCCCGGCCTCGACCAGTCGGCGGCCGAGCGCGGGGATGGTGTCCGACAGCCGCGACTGGCGCAGCGCGCGCTGCAGGAGCCAGGACGCGAGGTCCGTATCCGCGGAGGCGCCCGACGCGGGAACCGTCGCGTGTCCCGCCAGCGCGGCGGGGGTGAAGCTGTCCATCCGGTCGTGGTCCCGTCCGCTGCGCGTCGCGGCCGGGCGGGGCGCGCCCCCGTCGATCCGCCTCTGACAAGGTTATGGGCCTGCGGAGGCGCTTGGCAAATCACGAGGCTGGGCGCGGGGCGTCAACGGCGCCCGTCCTGTCCCGGCGGAGGCGATTCCCGGTTGCCCAAAGCGGTTCCGGCCGCCCCGCGCGACGTTTCCCCTGCGTCGACCCTTGCCCTGTCCACGATTCCGCGCGAGCGTGGAGGTCGCAGCTGGTCCCGCGCCCGGGACCGCGCGCCCTGGGGGGCCGCGTCCCTTGGAAGCGCATTCGGGCGGGAAGTCCCGGCGCACCCGACAGGAGGACCGGCCCACCCCCGGTCCGCGAGGCAAAGGAACGCAAGCACGATGATCCGCACCCTTCATGCCGCCGCCTCGGCGCTCGCGCTCGGCGCCGTCGCCGCCGCCGCGCCGGCCTCGGCCGAGGTCAAGCCGGCCGTGGTCTACGACCTCGGCGGCAAGGCCGACAAATCCTTCAACGAAGGCGCCTATGACGGCGCCGAGAAGTTCAAGGCCGAGACCGGCATCGACTACGCCGGCTTCGAGATCCAGAACGACGCCCAGCGCGAGCAGGCGCTGCGCCGCTACGCCCAGCGCGGCTACGATCCGATCATCGCCATCGGATTCTCGCAGGCCTCGGCGGTGGAGAAGGTGGCCAAGGAGTTCCCCGAGAGCCATTTCGGCATCGTCGACATGGTGGTCGATCTGCCCAACGTCCGCTCGATCCTGTTCAAGGAGCAGGAGGGGTCGTATCTGGTCGGCGTGCTGGCCGCGATGGCGTCGGAAACCGGCAAGGTCGGCTTCGTGGGCGGCATGGACATCCCCCTGATCCGCCGGTTCGAATGCGGCTACAAGGGCGGCGTCAAATCGGTCTCGGCCGATGCGGAGGTCTTCGCCAACATGACCGGCACCACCGGCGCCGCCTGGACCGACCCGGTGCGGGGCGGGGAGCTCGCGAAGTCCCAGTTCGCCCAGGGCGCCGACGTGGTCTACCACGCCGCCGGCGGCACCGGGCTCGGCGTCATCCAGGCGGCGGCGGACGAGGGCAAGCTCGCCATCGGGGTCGATTCCAACCAGAACGACGTCGCGCCGGGCAAGGTGCTGACCTCGATGCTCAAGCGCGTCGACATCGCCGTCTACGACGCCTTCATGGACGTGAAGAACGGCGAATGGTCCGCCGGCTTCGAGGTGCTGGGCCTGGCCGAGGGCGGCGTCGACTACGCCATGGACGACAACAACAAGCCGCTGATCACCGCCGACATGCTGAACGCGGTCGAGGCGGCGAAGGCCAGGATCATCTCCGGCGAGATCACGGTCCACGACTACATGTCCGACAGCGCCTGCCCCTACTGACCCGGGCGCCCGGCGTCGCGGCGGAGCCTCCGGGCCCCGCCGGGGCGTCCTGCGGTCCCGCGGGGCGGTTCGGCCCGCGGGACCGGCCCGCCCCCTCCGAACCTGTCCGCCCCCGCCCGATCCCCTGTCGCTCGCGCCCTGCCGCGACCCGGCGCCTCGCCCTTGTCTGGAGACACGGCATGACCCGCCTGCTCCGCGCCGCTGCGGCGGCGACGCTGATCGCCGCGACGCTCGTCGCCCTTCCCGTGCCGGACGGCCTGCGGGCCGAGCCCGCGCTGGTCTATTCGACCGGCGGGAAATTCGACAAGAGCTTCAACGAGGGCGCGTTCCGCGGCGCCCGGGAGTGGTCCGAGGAAAGCGGCGAGCCCTTCGCCGAATTCGAGATCGACGGCCCCGCCCAGTCGGAGCAGGCCCTGCGCGCCGCGGCGCGCCGGGGGTTCGACCCGGTGGTCGCCATCGGCTTCACCCATGCGGCGCCGCTGGCCAAGGTCGCGCCCGAATATCCCGGCGCCCATTTCGTCATCGTCGATTCCGTGGTGGACCAGCCCAATGTCCGTTCCATCGTCTACCGGGAGCACGAGGGCGGCTTCCTGGTCGGGATGCTGGGGATCATGGCCTCCAAGACCCAGGTGCTGGGCTTCGTGGGCGGCATGGACATCCCCCTGATCCGCAAGTTCGCCTGCGGCTACATCCAGGGCGCGCGCGCCGCCAACCCCTCGGCCGAGGTGCTGGTCAACATGACCGGGGACACCCCCGCCGCCTGGTCCGACCCGCTGCGCGGCGCGGAGCTGGCGATCAGCCAGATCGAGCGGGGGGCCGACGTGATCATGCAGGCCGCCGGCGGCACCGGGCTCGGCGTGCTGCAGGCGGCCGCCGACCGCGACGTGCTGGGGATCGGCACCGATTCCAACCAGAACTGGATCCATCCCGGCCACGTGCTGACCACCATGCTCAAGCGGGTCGACGTGGCGGTGCAGGAGGTGTTCTCGGAAAGCGGCGGCGCGTTCAAGCCCGGCATCTCCAGCCTCGGCGTCGCCGAAGGCGGCATCGGCTGGGCGTTGGACGGACATAACCGCGACCTGATCACGCCCGAGATGGAGCAGGCCGCCAACAAGGCCGCGGAACTGATCGCCGACGGCCGCATCAAGGTCCATGACAGCACCACGGAGGGCCCGTGTCCGGTGAAATGAAAGCCGTCAGCCGCGACGCCGGCGCCCCCGGGGAGCTGCCGCGATGAGCGGCGCCGCGCCGAAGGCCTTCGCCGCCCGGCCGCCGGCCATCGAGCTGGTCGGCATCTCCAAGAGCTTCGGCGCGGTCCACGCCAACCGCGACATCGCCCTGCGGGTGGAGGCGGGGACCATCCACGGCGTGATCGGCGAGAACGGGGCGGGGAAATCCACCCTGATGTCGATCCTCTACGGCTTCTATCAGGCCGATTCCGGCCAGATCCTGGTGGCCGGGCGCGAGGCGAGGATCCCCGACAGCCAGGCCGCCATCGCGCTCGGCATCGGCATGGTCCACCAGCATTTCATGCTGGTCGAGCCGTTCACCGTCTTGGAGAACGTCATGCTGGGGGCCGAAGGCGGGGCGTTGCTCAGCCGCGGCCGGGTCAAGGCGCGGGCGGAACTCACTCGTCTCGCGAAGGAATACGACCTGCGCATCGACCCTGACGCGGTGGTCGGCGACCTCCCCGTGGGCCAGCAGCAGCGGGTGGAGATTCTCAAGGCGCTCTATCGCGGCGCCGACATCCTCATTCTCGACGAGCCGACCGGCGTGCTGACCCCCGACGAAGCGGACCAGTTGTTCCGCATCCTCGCCCAGCTGAAATCGCAGGGAAAGACCGTCGTCCTCATCACCCACAAGCTGCGCGAGATCATGGCGATCACCGACGCCTGCTCGGTCATGCGCCAGGGCCGGATGGTGGCGACGCGGGCGACTGCCGACACGTCGGTGGAGGCGCTGGCCGAGCTGATGGTCGGCCGCCGCGTGCTGCTGACGGTGGAGAAGGGACCGGCGACCCCCGCCGAAGTGCGCCTGAAGGTCGAGGGCGCCCGCGTCGTCGACGGCCAGGGGGTCGAGCGTCTGCGCGGCGTCAGCCTCGAGGTTCGCGCCGGCGAGATCGTGGGCATCGCCGGGGTCGCCGGCAACGGCCAGTCCGAGCTTCTGGAGGCCATCGCCGGCATCCGCCCGCTCGCCTCCGGGACGATTGAATTGTGCGGCAAACCTTGCGCGGGGACCGGCCCGGCGGGGCTCAGGGCCGAGGGGCTCGCCCATGTGCCGGAGGACCGTCACCGCATGGGGCTGGTCACGAAATTCGACGCGAAGGAGAACGTGATCCTCGGCTATCACGACCGCCCGGAATACGCCTCCGGCCTGTTCCTGGACCGGGCCGCGATCCTGGCCGCCTGCAAGCGCCACATGGCCGATTTCGACGTGCGCCCGCCGGCGCCGGACCTGAAAACCGCGAATTTCTCGGGCGGGAACCAGCAGAAGATCGTGCTCGCCCGCGAGATCGAGCAGGACCCCGCCGTCCTCATCGTCGGCCAGCCGACCCGAGGCGTCGACGTAGGCGCCATCGAGGCCATCCATCGCCGCCTGATCGAGCTCCGCGACGCCGGCAAGGCGATCCTGTTGGTGTCGGTCGAGCTGGACGAGATCCGCGCCCTCTCGGACCGGGTGCTTGTGATGTTCGACGGCCGCGTGATGGGCGAACTCCCGGGCGACGCCGGGGAGCGGGAGATCGGGTTGTTAATGTCGGGCGTCGAGGCCGCCCATGCGTAGGGCGGGTGCAAACCCGCCGTCCTCGGCGGTCGATGGAGCGCCGGGTTGTGGCCGGGCATGGCGGGTTCGCACCCGCCCTACAAAGCCACATCTTTTGAAAGAAGCGTCATGACGCGCTCTGATCTAACGTTCTGGATAGAGATTTTCCAAGCCCTACTCGTGCCAACCGTCGCGCTGGCTGCATTCCTGCTAGGGATTTGGAATCACCGCTTGGCGCGTTTGCGTCGCGACGATGAGTTGTTTGACCGCCGCTTTGCGATTTTCCAGAATTTCTTAAAAATTGTTGCGAATCCTGAGCGCTTTGAAATCGATGGCAGGCCGCATAAGCGCATCAACGTCTCTTACATTGCTGCGGAAGCTGAATTCTTGTTTGACTCTACAATATCAGATCATATGCGAGAAGTTGAGGCTTGGGTTGCTGACCCCAGATCCGTCCATGTATTTAGCGAGATAGTCGCTCCGTTTCGTGTATTCCTAAGGCGATGAGGCTCGATCCATGAACGCCCAACTCCCCCGCTGGGTCGACCTCGGCCTGATCCCGCTGCTGAACCTCATCGCGGCCTTCTTCGTCGCGGGGCTCGTCGTGCTGGCCATTGGCGAGGATCCCATCGAGGCGGTCCAGCACATCCTCTACGGGGCGCTGGGCTTCGGGGAGGGGATCGGGTTCACGCTGTTCTACGCCACGAACTTCATCTTCACCGGGCTCTGCGTCGCGGTCGCCTTCCATGCCTCGCTGTTCAATATCGGGGGGGAGGGGCAGGCCTATATCGGGGGGCTCGGGGTCGGGCTGGTGTGCCTCGCGCTCGACCATTACCTGCCGTGGTGGATCATCGCGCCGCTCGCGGCCATCGGCGGCGCGGCGTTCGGGGCGGCCTGGGCGATCGTGCCGGCCTATCTGCAGGCCAGGCGCGGCTCCCACATCGTGATCACCACGATCATGTTCAATTTCCTCGCCGCCTCGCTGATGGTCTACCTGCTGGTCAATGTCCTGAAGGTCCCCGGCGCCATGGCTCCGGAATCGCGGACCTTCGAGGAGGCCGGGCGGCTGCCCAAGCTGGACGGGTTCCTCGGGCTCTTCGGGCAGGACATCGGGGGCGCGCCGGCGAACCTGAGCTTCTTCCTCGCGCTCGCCGCCTGCGTCTTCGTGTGGGCGCTGATCTGGCGGACGCGATTGGGGTATGAGATCCGGACCTTCGGCGCCAACCCCACCGCGGCGATCTACGCCGGCATCAACCCGGTGAAAATCACGCTGGTGGCGATGGCGCTGTCGGGCGGGCTTGCGGGGCTGATGGCGATGAACCCGGTGATGGGGGACCAGAACCGCATGTTTCTGGACATCGCGGGGGGCGCGGGCTTCGTGGGCATCGCGGTGGCGCTGATGGGGCGGGCGCATCCGGCGGGGGTGGTGCTGGCGTCCTTGCTCTTCGGGATCCTCTACCAGGGCGGCGCCGAGCTCGCCTTCGAGATGCCGGCGATCACCCGCGACATGGTGGTGGTGATCCAGGGGCTGGTGGTGCTCTTCGCCGGCGCGATGGAGTTCATGTTCCGTCCTGCCGTCGCGCGGATCTTCGCGGCGCTGCCCGGGGCCAAGTCAGTTGGCAAGGCGGGGGAGGCCTGAGCGATGTTCGACGCGCTGATCCTGATGCTGGATTCGACCGTCCGGCTCTCCACCCCCCTGCTGCTGACCGCGCTGGCGGGGCTTTATGCGGAACGCTCGGGCGTCTTCGACATCGGACTGGAGGGCAAATTGCTGATCGCGGCCTTCGCGGCGGCGGCGACGGCGAGCGTCACCGGATCGGCCTGGATGGGGGCGCTGGCGGGGATGGGGGCGTCGATCCTGTTCGCGCTGCTGCACGGGCTCGCCTGCATCACCTATCGCGGCAACCAGATCGTGTCGGGCGTGGCGATCAATTTCCTGGCGGCCGGACTGACCGCGCTGCTGGGCGCCGCCTGGTTCCACCAGGGCGGCCGCACCCCCCCGCTGACGGGGGGCGAGCGGTTCGGGACCCTTACGCTGCCCTTCGCCGACAGTCTCGCCGACGTCCCCGTGATCGGCGGGATCTATTCCGAGCTGCTGTCGGGCCACTACCTGCTGGTCTACGTGGCCTTCGCGGCGGCGCCGTTCTCGTGGTGGGTGCTTTACCGCACCCGCTTCGGGCTGCGGCTGCGCGCGGTGGGCGAGAACCCGGCGGCGGTGGATACGGCCGGGATCTCGGTGGTGCGGCTGCGCTATCTGGCGCTGGTCTGCGCCGGCGCGCTCTGCGGCCTGGCGGGGGCGTATCTCTCGGTCGCGCAGTCGGCGGGCTTCATCAAGGACATGTCGGCGGGCAAGGGCTTCATCGCGCTCGCCGCCCTGATCTTCTCCAAATGGCGCCCGGTTCAGGTGATGTTCGCCTGTCTGCTCTTCGGCTTTCTCGACGCCGCCGCCATCCGCCTGCAGGGGCAGGACCTGCCGCTGATCGGCGCCGCCCCCGTGCAATTGATCCAGGCTTTGCCGTATATCCTGACCGTGGTGCTGCTGGCGGGCTTCATCGGCAAGGCGATTCCGCCGAAAGCCGGAGGCACGCCCTATGTGAAGGAGCGGTGATGCGCGACCATGCCGACCCGAGCCTGCGGGAGATGGAACTCGTCATCCTGCGCCATTGCGAAAAGGCGGGCGAAGGCCTCTGCGATCCGCTGACCGAGCGGGGGGCCGCCGACGCCATCCGCCTTGCGGACCGGCTGGAAGGGGAGGGCGTCGACGCCATCTTCGCCTCGCCCTATCGCCGCAGCCAGGAGACGATTCTGCCGTTCGCCAAGCGCATGGGGCTCGAGATCATCGTCGACGGACGCCTGCAGGAATGGCAGATCAGCCCCAGCGCGCTGCGCGAGATGCGTACGCTCGCCCCCCAGGTGACCGGCGACCGTCATTTCCGCGCGCCCTGGTCGGAGACGATGCACGAGGTCTGGGACCGCACCGAGGCCGCGCTGAAGGCGATCCGCGACAGCGGCGCGAAGAAGCCGCTGCTCGCCTGCCATTTCGGGGTGCTCTGCATCGCGCTCACCCATCTGGGCGACGACTTCGCCTACGAGCAATGGCGCGGCGTCTCCCAGCCGACCGCGATGCATGTGCATCGCGGCATCTGGCGCAAGCTGGAGCTGGCGGGCGCACCCGCCGCCCCGGCCTCGTCGGCCGACGATTGAGGACGCGCCCGTGACCGGACCCGAAGACCTGTTCCACGCGGCGCTCGCCGCGCGCAAATCCGCCTACGCGCCGTTCTCCAATTTCGCGGTGGGGGTGGCGCTGCGCACGCAGAGCGGCGCGATCCATTCCGGCGCCAACATCGAGAACCAGTCGTTTCCGGAGGGCTGGTGCGCCGAGACCACCGCGATCAGCCACATGATGATGGCGGCGAAGACCGACGACGATCGCCTGATCGTGGAGGTGGTGGTGGCCGGGGAGCTCTCCACTCCCCTCACCCCCTGCGGCGGCTGCCGCCAGCGCCTGGCCGAATTCGGGCGCCCCGACACCATGGTCCATTCCGCCAACGCCCAAGGGATTCGCGCCAGCTGGACGCTGGCCGAGCTGCTGCCGGCCGGCTTCGCGATGGACGGCTGAGGCGCCGCCCGGATGCCGGCCGTCGCCGGCGGCGCGCACGGCCATGACGCGGGGGGGCGCGGCGGTTTCGGCGAAACGGACGCGCGAAAATCCGGGAGCCGATCAGGCGCAGGGCGCGAACCTCAGCCTGCCCCCCTCCGCGCCGCCCCCGCGTTTCGTCCTACGAACAGCCCTCGACATACTGGATGCTCGGGCCGCCGGCATGAATCGCGTCGACGAGGCCATCGGCCCCGATCTCGAAGCGCAGGCCGCGGGCTGCGGGGTCGTCGGTCCACCCGCGGGCCTGCGGGCCGTTGACGGTCCACACGGTCTTGTCGATCCCGCCCGGCACGTATTTGGCGGGCGTGGTCGAGATGCGGCGTCCGTAGGCCGCGTCGACGGTCGAGGCGGGGTCGCCGATCCCCACGCCCTTGTCGGTGCGGATCGTCGCGCCCTCGCCCAGGCTCACCCGGGTCAGCCGTCCATCCTCGATCATCAGCCGCAGACCCGGAGGGGCGCCGGTGGGCGCGCCCTCGATGCAGACCCCCTCGCCGGCCTGGTCGAACAGCGTCCCGCCGCCTTCCGGGCTGAAGGCGCGCGCGATCTTCGCCGCGCTCATCCCCACGCCGAGCGGCCCGTAGCCCTCCGCCGTCAGGGCGGAACCCGTCGGGGCGACGGGCGTGAGCGTCGGCGCGCCGATCCGCGCGGACAGGTCCGAATCCATCCCCGGCTGGGGCGCGCAGCCCGCCGCCAGGGCTCCGGCCACCGCCAGAACCGTCGAAATCCGCAGCGTCATCGTCCGCCTCCCCTTGCCTTCCCCCCGCTTCAACTGGCGCGTCGCGGTCAAAAAGACTAGATGCGAAAGGATCCGCCGCCGCGTCGGCGCCGAGCGAGAGGAAGCGCGCATGACCGAAGCCGCAGACATGATCCGCGCCCGCGCGGGCGACGCGCCGGTGCGGCTGGGCCTCGTGCTCGGCTCCGGCCTCGGCGCGCTGGGGGCCGAGCTCGACCACGCCCACGCCTTCCCCTTCGCAGATCTGCCGGGGTTTCCCGTTTCCGGCGTCTCAGGCCATGAAGGCGCGCTGGTGGTGGGGGATCTCGAGGGCGTGCGGGTCGCCCTGCTGTCGGGCCGGGCGCATTATTACGAGAACGGCGACGCGGGCGTGATGCGCACGCCGCTCGCCACAATCAAGGCGCTGGGAGCGGAGGCGGTGCTGCTGACCAACTCGGCCGGATCCCTGCGCGAGGAGATGCCCCCGGGATCGCTGATGTCGCTCTGCGATCACATCAATTGGTCCGGCCTCAACCCGCTGATCGGGGAGGCGACCGACGACCGCTTCGTGTCGCTTGTCGACGCCTATGAGCCCCGCCTGCGGGCCCGGCTGAAATCCGCCGACCCGGATCTGAACGAGGGCGTCTACGCCTGGTTCTCCGGCCCCAGCTTCGAAACCCCGGCCGAGATCCGGGCCGCGCGCGTCCTCGGCGCCGACGCGGTCGGCATGTCCACCGTGCCCGAGACCATCCTCGCCCGATTCCTGGGGCTCGAGGTCGCCGCCGTCTCGGTCGTCACCAATTACGCCGCCGGGATGACCGGCCGCCCGCTGAGCCATGCCGAGACCAAGTCCGAGGCCGCCAAGGCCCAGACCCGGTTCCGCGCCCTGGTCCGCGCCTTCGTCAGGAGCTTTTCATGAACGACGCCGCCGAGAAACCCGAGCCGACGCTTGCGCGGAACGCCGCCCGCGCGCTCGCCTGTCTCGATCTCACCGACCTCAACGACGATTGCGACGAAGAGGCGGTCCGCACGCTGGCCGGGCGGGCGGTGACGCCTTTCGGCTCGGTCGCGGCGCTTTGCGTCTGGCCGCGCTTCGTGTCGCTGGCGCGCGAGGCGGTGGCCGCCGACGTGAAGATCGCGACCGTCGTGGTGTTCCCCACCGGCCTCGCCACCGATGAGGAGGCGATGGACCAGACCCGCGCCGCGATCCTCGACGGTGCCGACGAGATCGACATGGTGATCCCCTATCGCGACCTGATGGAGGGGCGCGGCGCCACCGTGCGCGCCCGGGTCGAGCGGGTCAAACGCGCCGCCGGAACCGCGCCGGTGAAGGCGATCCTGGAGACGGGGGTGCTGGAAAGCGGTCGGATGATCGCCGACGCCGCGCGGCTCGCCATCGAGGGCGGGGCGGATTTCCTCAAGACCTCCACCGGCAAGGCCCCGGTCAACGCCACGCTGTCCGCGGCCGAGATCATGCTGGGCGCGATCGCCGAGCACGGCAAGGGCCGGGTCGGCTTCAAGGCCGCCGGCGGCGTGCGCAGCACCACGGAGGCGGCCGCCTATCTCGACGTCGCCGACCGCATCATGGGACCGGACTGGGCGGGGCCCGCCACCTTCCGCTTCGGCGCCTCGGGCCTGCTCGACGCGCTGCTCGCCACCCTGCGGGGCGAGACGGCGGCGCAGGGGGCGGGCTACTGATGCTGCCCCAGGAGATCATCCTCAAGAAGCGCGGCGGCGGCATGCTGACCCCCGCGGAGATCCGGTTCTTCGTCGAGGGCCTGACCTCGGGCGCGGTGACGGAAGGCCAGGTGGCGGCGCTGGCCATGGCGGTGTTCTTCAAGGGCCTCGACATGGATGAACGCGTGGCGCTGACCCTCGCCATGCGGGATTCGGGCGAAGTGCTGCGCTGGGATCTGCCCGGGCCGGTGGCCGACAAGCATTCGACCGGGGGGGTGGGGGACAACGTGTCCCTGATGCTCGCCCCGGCGCTGGCCGCCTGCGGGGTGTTCGTCCCGATGATCTCGGGGCGGGGGTTGGGGCATACCGGCGGCACGCTCGACAAGCTCGCCTCGATCCCCGGCTATGACGTGGCGCCGGGGGCCGAGGCGCTGCGCCGCGTGGTGGCCGAGGTCGGCTGCGCGGTGATCGGCCAGACGGCGGAGATCGCGCCGGCCGACAAGCGATTCTACGCGATCCGCGACGTGACCGGGACCGTCGAAAGCCTCGACCTGATCACCGCCTCGATCCTGTCGAAGAAACTGGCCGCGGGGCTCGACGCGCTGGTGCTGGATGTGAAGGCCGGGTCGGGCGCCTTCATGGGCACGGTGGCGGAGGCGAAGGCGCTGGCCGCCGCCCTGGTCGGCGTCGCCAACGGGGCCGGGTGCCGGACCTCGGCGCTGGTGACGGGCATGGACGAGCCGCTGGCCTCGGCCTGCGGCAACGCGGTGGAGGTCGCCAACGCGGTCCGCTTCCTGACCGGGGCGGAGGTCGACGCCCGGCTCTGGGATGTCACCGTGGCGCTGGGCGGAGAGCTTCTGTTCCTCACCGGCATCGCCGCGGACGCCGAGGCCGGGCGCGCGCGCCTCTCCGCCGCGCTCGAGGACGGGTCTGCGGCGGAGCGGTTCGGGCGCATGGTCGCCGCGCTCGGCGGGCCGGCGGATTTCGTGGAGCGGTTCGACGCCTACCTGCCGGTCGCCCCGATCATCGTCGACGTGCCGCCCCCCGCCTCCGGTCTGGTCCAGAAGGTCGACGGACGCGGTCTCGGCAATGCGGTGGTGGAACTCGGCGGCGGGCGCAGGCGGGCGGCGGACGAGATCGACCCGCGCGTCGGCCTCACCCATTGCGCCGGCATCGGCGCGCTGGTCGACGGGGATTTCCCGCTCGCCCGCATCCACGCCGCCACCCGCGACGACGCCGACCGCGCCGCCGCAAGGGTGCTCGCCGCCTACACGGTGGGGGACGAAGCGCCCGAAGACGCCGACCCCATCCTCTCCCGCCTCGGCCCCGAGGACGTGGCATGACCCGCGCCTTCCTCTTCGTGATGGACAGCGTCGGCATCGGCGGCGCGCCGGATGCCGAGGCGTTCGGGGACGCCGGGTCCAACACGCTGCTCCATATCGCCCAGGCCTGCGCCGAGGGGCGGGCGGACACGGGGCGCGCCGGGCCGCTGTCCTTACCCAATCTCTCGCGCCTCGGCTTCGGCGACGCCTGCGCGGCGTCCTGCGGGGTGTTCCCGCCGGGGCTCTCCCCCTCGCCCGACGCGACCTGGGCCGTGGCGCAGGAGGTTTCGCCCGGCAAGGACACCATCACCGGGCATTGGGAGCTCGCCGGCGCCCCCCTCACCCGCAACTGGCATTACTTCCCGAAGACCGAGCCGACCTTTCCCGCCGACCTCTCCGCCCGCATCGTGGCGGAGGGGGGGATCCCGGGCTTTCTCGGCGACGCCCACGCCTCGGGCACCGAGATCATCGAACGCCTGGGGGAGGAGAGCGTGCGGACCGGGCGGCCGATCCTTTACACGTCGGCCGATTCCGTCCTTCAGATCGCCGCGCATGAGGACGCCTTCGGGCTGCCCCGCCTGCTGGCCTTGTGCGAGACGGTGCGCGCCATCCTCGTCGACATGGGGCTGCTGGTGGGGCGGGTGATCGCGCGGCCGTTCCTCGGGACCTCCGCCGCCGACTTCAAACGCACGCCGAACCGGCGCGACTTCGCGGTGCCGCCGATGCGCCCGACGCTCTGCGACCGGGTGGTCGCGGCGGGCGGGCGCACGGTGGGCGTGGGCAAGATCAAGGACATCATGTCGGGCTCCGGCATTTCGGAAAGCCTCAAGGGCGCGGATGACATGGCGCTGTTCGATCTGGCCGTGGGCGCGATCCGCGACGCCGGTCCGGGCGATTTCGTCTTCGCCAATTTCGTCGAATTCGACAGCGAATACGGCCACCGCCGCGACGTGCCGGGCTACGCCGCCGCCCTCGAACGTTTCGACGCCCGCCTGCCCGAAGCGCTGGCGGCGCTGCGCCCCGGCGACCTGCTGATCGTCACCGCCGACCATGGCAATGACCCCACCTGGACCGGCGCCGACCACACGCGCGAGCGGGTCGCCGCGCTTTGCGCCGGGCCGGGGCTGACGCCGGGCGGGCTCGGGATCCGGTCCTTCGCCGATGTCGGCGAGACGCTGGCCGCGCATCTCGGCCTCGCCCCCGGTCCCCATGGCAAGAGCTTTCTGGACGGGAGGATCCCCCGATGACCGACCTCCGCACGCTCCCCAAAGTCGAGCTGCACCTGCATATCGAAGGCGCAGCCCCGGTGGCGCTGGTGGCCGAGATGGCCGCGGCCCGCAACATCGCCACCGACGACCTGATCGGGCGGGACGGCTTCTACATCTGGCGCGGGTTCACGGAATTCCTCGCGGCCTACGACCGGGTGGCGGCGATGTTCGTCAGCCTCGACGACCACAAGCGCCTCGCCGAGGCGGTGCTGCGCGAATGCGCCTCGCACGGGGTGGTCTATGCGGAACTGGCGATTTCGTCGGATCATGCGGCCGAAGGCGACCCGGTGCGCTGGGCCGAATACCTCGCCGCGATCTCGGAAGGGGCTGCGGCGGCCGAAGCGGAGACCGGCATCGTCGCCCGCTTCATCCCCACCTGCATCCGCGGCCTCGGGCCGGAACGCGCCCGCGCCGCGGCCCGGCTCGCGGTCTCCCCCGGGCATCCGCGCATCGTCGGCCTCGGCCTCGCGGGGGACGAGCGGATGCACGCGCCCGCCGACTTCGCCCCGGCCTTCGCCATCGCGCGGGAGGCGGGGCTCGGCCTCACCGCCCATGCCGGCGAATTCGGCGGGCCGTCGAGCGTGACCCAGGCGCTCGACGCGCTGCATCTCGACCGGGTCGATCATGGCGTGCGCGCGGTGGAGGACCCCAATCTGGTGGAACGCATCGCGGATCGCGGCGTGCATCTGGCGACCTGCCCGGGTTCGAACCTGGCGCTGGAGGTCTATGACGACTGGGGCGTTCACCCCATCGCGGGCTTGCGCAAGGCGGGGGTGTCGGTCGGCGTCTCCACCGACGATCCGCCGTTCTTCCGCACCGACATGACCCGCGAATACACCGCCCTCTCGGCCGCCTTCGGCTGGGACGAGGCCGAGTTCCGCGCCATCGCCCGCGCCAGCCTCGACGCCGCCTTCTGCGACGACGCCACCCGCGCGGCGCTGGCCAAGCGGCTGGTCTAGGGCGCGAGGCGGGGCGCGAGCAGGGCGTCCAGGTCCACCCGGGCCCGCAGCCGGCTCGCCAGCAGATAAAGACCCCCGGCCTTGCGCTGGATGTGCAGCGCGTCGAGCGGCGGGGGGATCCAGGCGTCGTCATCGGCCAGCAGCGCCGCGCCCGCGTCGCGCAGGCGGGGGGCGAGGTCGGAGGTCGCGAAGTCGAAGACCCCCGGCGCCCGGAGCGCTGCGAAGGCGAGCTCGGCCATGTCCAGCATCGCGCCCGCCGTGGCGGGCGGGGCCTCGGGGGCGAGAAATCCGATGTCGGTCAGCGCTGCGCGCACCGCCTCGCGGTCGCCCGCCATTCCGGCGCGGAGCAGGGCCTGGAAGCCCACCACCGTCTCGGGCGCGAAGGTCCGGGTCGCGCCGAAATCAAGCAGCACGATCCGCCCTTCCTCCGGCGCATAGCGGAAATTGGCGAAGTTCGGGTCGGTCTGCATCATGCTGAAATCGAAGAGCTCTCGAAGGAACAGTCCGATCAGCTGCGCGGCGATCCGGTCGCGGGTGGTCTGGGGGGCGTCGGTCAGGCTCTCGATGGGCACGCCCTCGACGAAATCCATGGCGAGGATCGAGGGCGTGGTCAGGTCCGCGTGCAGCCGCGGCACGATGAAGGCCGGGTCGCCTTCCAATCGTGCGCCGAAATCGGCCAGCGCCCGGCCCTCGCGGGCATAGTCCGCCTCCTCATGCAGCTGGGCGCGCGCCTGCTCGATCAGCGACGCCAGCGCGACGCCGCGGGGCAGGAGGCCCGACATGCGGATCAGCGCCGCCACGTTGCGCAGGTCGCTGTCGATGCTCGCCCGCACCCCGGGATATTGCACCTTGATCGCGAGGTCGCGGCCGTCGCGGGTCCGGGCGCGGTGCACCTGACCGATGGAGGCGGCGGCGACGGGTCGGATGTCGAACCGCGCGAAACGGCCGAGGAAATCCGGCCCCCAGCCGGCGACGAGCGCCTTCTTCAACTGCGCGGGCGGCATGAAATGCGCGTCGGCGCGCAGATGGGCGAGGATCTCCGCCAGCTCGGGGGGCAGAAAATCCTGCGTCTCCATCGAGATCAGCTGGCCGAGCTTCATCGCCGCCCCGCGCATCCGCGCAAGCTCGGAAGTCAGGCGCAGGGCGTTGGCGGGGGTGAGCAGGAGGTCGCGCAGCTGCGGCCGCTCCCCCGCGCCCAGCTGGCGCGCGCCCGCCGCGGCCATGCCGCCCGCGAGACCGGCGGCGAGGCCGCCGAGCCGGGTCATGCGCGCGAGACGCCCGCTCGGAACGGCGAGCCCGCGCGGGACGAAAGGTTTTCGGTCCATCGGCTCCTGCCCGCTGCGATTGGGGTCGGAGCGGAACTTAGCGCACCGGGGGCCGGCTGCGAGGCCCGCGGTCAATCCGTCCCGACACGAGGTCTCCCGCGTCGGCGGGGAATGCGGAAGGCCAGCGCGGCGCGGACCAGCGGATGGGCGAAACGGTCGAGGTCGAGGGATTCGTGCATCGCCAGCCCCTCCGCCCCATCGATGCGGGTCCGGATGGCGGAGCGGACGTAGAACGGCGCGTCGAGCAGCGTGCGGAGCGTCCGCGGCCGGACGCCGGGATCGGCCCGGGTCTCGCGCGCCACCCGCCAGAAACCGCGGGGCAGGGGGGCGGGCTCGAGCGCATCCACCCTCCGCACCCCCCCGGCGTCGTCGAAACCGAGGCCGAGCGCCATGCGCCCGCCATCGCGTCGCTCCACGTCATAGAGCGCGGTCGACCGTTCCGGCCCGTGCAGGCAGCTCCAGTGCCAGCGCCGAAAGTCGGCCTCCAGCGGACGGTCGCCGGCGTTGGCGTCGAAATAGCCCTCCCCCTCCCAGCGGAAATCCGGACGTTCGAACCCCACTTCGGCGCGGGACCGCGGCGCGTAGGGGCGCCAGATGTGGTGGGCCTCGGGGTCGAGCCGCACCTCCACCCCGCTCAGCGCCGTGGGGCGGATCACGAGGCGGCCCCGCACCCGGTCGAGATGGGGGAAGGCGCGCTCGTCGAGGCTTGCGGTCAGCGTCCCGCCCGCCCATTCAAGCGTGCTTCGCCCGATGCGCAGGCGGGTGGCGCCGCGCTCGACCTCTCCCGCGCCGCGCTCGGTCATCGTCCAGCGGCCGCCGGGGCCCGACAGCACCACGTTCACGCAGCAATGGTTCAGCGGATCGCGCCGCCCCGCCCAGACATACCAGGGCGAGAATACCGAGCCGATGAAGAAGATCACCGAAACCGCGCGCCGCGCCTCATGGTCGATGGCGTCGAGATACCACCAGGCGTAGCCGCCCGGCGGAACCTCGGCGTCGAAGCGAGGTCCGAGAGCAGGGCCTGCGCCGCCAGGCCGCCGGACAGGGTCGCCATCGGCGCTCCAGGCCCCGGATGCGTGCCCCCGCCCGTCAGGTAGAGGCCTGGCAGCGCGGTGCGCGCCGTCGGTCGCTTCAGCGCCGCCGTCTCCCCGTGCGGGCTGGTCCCGTAGATCGAGCCGTCCGTCCCCGGGAACCGCTTCGCGAAATCCCTCGGCGTGGTCAGGGCGGCGCGGTCCGGCGGGGGGGAGAGCCGAAGGTTCCAGGCCGCCAGGCGGCGGGTCAGTGTGGCCAGGCATGCTGCATGCTCCTGCGGATCGTCGCGGCCCTCGGGCATGGGCGGGGCGTTGAGGATGATTTCGAAGCGCTCGAGGCGCGGGGGCGCGTCGGGCGCGGCGTCGCCGCGATCCTGGGCGCAGATGTAGATCGTGGGGTCGGGGGGGCGGGCGCCGCGGGCGATGGGGTCGAACTCGTCGCGGGCGGAGGGGGCGAAGAGCACGTTGTGGTGGATCAGCGGGAAACCCTCGGCTTCCGCCGCGAAGGCCCAGACGTCGGCCGACAGCGATCTTTGCGCGGCCGCGCGGGGGCGGGCGCCGGGGATGGGGCCGAGCAGCCCGCGGGCGAGCGCGTCGGGGTCGCCGTTGAACACCACGGCGTCGGCGGGCAGGCGTTCGCCATCCGCGAGGATCACGCCGGAGACCCGGCCGCCGTCGGTCAGGATGCGCGTGACCGCGGTCCCGTAGCGCAGATCGGCTCCCGCCCGCGCGGCGAGGCCCGCCACAGCGGCGGCGAGCCCGTGCAGCCCGCCCTCGACCCGCCAGACGCCAGACGCCTCCGCATGCCATACCAGCATCAGCATGGCCGGCGTCTGGAAGGGGGAGCCGCCGACATAGGTGGCGTAGCGCCCGAACAACTGGCGCAGGCGCGGGTCGGAGAAGGCGCCGCGCAGCGCCCCGGCGAGGCTGCGCCCCGGGGCCATGTCGCGCAGAAGGCGAGGCGCGGAGGACGCCAGCGCGCGGGAGACCGACAGCGCGGTCGGCTGCTCGGCCCGCATGAACGGCGTCTCGAAGGCGGTGAACAGGCGTCGGGCGCGGTCGGAGAAGGCGGCGAATTCCGCCGCCGCGCGCGGCCCCGCGAAGGCTGCGACCGCGGCTTCGGACTCGGCCGGGTCGGCATAGAGGTCGAGGCGCGAGCCGTCCTCCCACCCATGCCGCGCCAGCCGGCGCGAGGCGATCAGGCGGACATGCGCGTCGAGATCCTCGCCCAGATCGTCGAAGAGCGCGTCGAACACCCGCCGCATGGTCAGCACCGTGGGGCCCGCGTCGATCGGGCCGGCGGGGCTCGCGACGGCCCGCGCCTTGCCGCCGGGGGCGGGCGCGCTTTCGACCAGCGTCACCCGGCAGCCCGCATGCGCCAGCCGCGCCGCCGCCGCCAGGCCGCCGAAGCCCGCCCCCACCACCACCACTCTGTTGTCCGAAGAAAGCGCCATGATGTATTATTTTATTGACGGAATGTCGCCGTCTGTCCAGTTTGATTGACATATGGCGGCGAGCGAGACCGCCCCGTTCGCGCAATCCGCGCGTCCGACCCCTCGGGCGAAGCCCATCGGGCCGGGACGCAGCCAGGGAGAATGTCGATGGACGCCGCCTCCAGGATCGAAGCCGCGCTGCGCGGCGTGATGCGTCGCCGGCGGGAGGGCTCGGGTCCGCCGCGCCTCGCCGACGCCATGGACCATGCCGTATTTCCGGGCGGGGCGCGCGTGCGCCCGCAGCTCTGCGTCGCGGTCGCCGCGGCTTGCGGCGACGATGCGCCGGAGCTGGCCGACTCGGCCGCCGCGGCGGTGGAGCTGATCCATTGCGCCAGCCTCGCCCATGACGATCTGCCGTGCTTCGACGACGCCGGCGTGCGGCGGGGGCGCGCCTCGGTCCACGCGGCCTATGGCGAATCGATCGCGCTGCTCGCCGGCGACGCCCTGATCGTCGCGGCGTTCGAGGCGCTGGCCGACGGTTGCGCGGCCTCGGGCAGCCATGCGCGGCTGGGCGGGCTGGTGACGACGCTCGCCCGCTTCTCCGGCGCGCCCTTCGGCATCTGCGCGGGGCAGGCGTGGGAAAGCGAGACCACGGTCGACCTTTCCGCCTATCACCAGGCCAAGACCGGGGCGCTGTTCGTGGCGGCGACCCGCATGGGCGCGCTCGCCGCCGGCGCCGATCCCGACCGGTGGGAGCTGATGGGCGCCCGGATCGGGGAGGCCTATCAGGTCGCCGACGATCTGCGCGACGCGCTGCTGACCGAGGCGGAGCTGGGCAAGCCCGCCGGCCAGGACCTGGCGCTCGCCCGGCCGAGCGCGGTGACCGAGCTCGGCGTCGCCGGCGCCGTCCGGCGTCTGACCACGATTCTCGAGGAGGCCGTCGCCTCGATCCCCGATTGCCGGGGCGCGGGGGCCCTGCGCGAGATCGTGCGGTTGCAGGCCAAGCGCCTGACCCCGTCCGGTCTCGTCGAGGCCGCCGCCTGACCGGTGGCGGTCCTGTCCGATCCCCTGACCGACGCGCGCCGCTCGCCCGCCTTCGGGGCGCGGGCGGCGGCGGCCTTGCGGCGCAGGCGTGACGCGCTGATCGCCTCCCCCGCCTTCCAGAGCTGGGCCGACCGATTCCCCCTCACCCGCCCCTTCGCGCGGCGCGAGGCGCGGGCGCTGTTCGATCTGGTGTCGGGCTTCGTTTATTCCCAGACGCTTGCGGCCTGCGTCGAGCTCGAGCTGTTCGAGCGGCTGCGCGACGGCCCCCGCTCCGCCGCCGCGCTCGCCGCCGAAACCGGGCTGCCGGCGGAGGGGATGGAGCGGCTGTGCCGCGCCGCCGCCTCGCTTCGGCTGCTGGCGGCGCAGGGCGAGGGTTGGGGTCTTGGCCCGCTCGGCGCGGCGACCCTCGGTGCGCCGGGGGTTCGCGAAATGGTGCGCCATCACCGTTTCTTCTACGCCGATCTCGCCGATCCCGCGGCCCTGCTGCGGGGCGAGACCGAGCCCTCGCTCGCTCGCTACTGGTCCTATGTGCGCCGGGGCGACCCGTCGGCGGAGGAGGCGGCGCGCTATTCCCGCCTGATGTCCGCCTCCCAGGCCATGGTCGCCGAGGAGGTTCTGCGCGCGGGCGTCTTGCCGCGCACGGGGCTGCATATGGATGTCGGCGGCGGCGACGGGTCGTTCCTGGAGATCGCGGCCCGCAGCCTGCCGGGGCTGCGCGGCCGGCTCGTCGACCTGCCGGCGGTGGCCGATCAGGCGCGGGTGCGGTTCGCACGCGCCGGGCTCTCGGACCGGCTGGAGGCGCGGGGCGCCGACATGATCGCGGCGCCGCTGCCCGAAGGCGCCGATTCGGCGAGCCTGGTGCGCGTGCTCTACGACCATGACGACGCGGACGCGCGGGCGATTCTGGGGCGCGTCTTCGCCGCCCTGCCACCGGGCGGGCGGATCGTGGTGGCCGAGCCGATGGGCGGCGGGCGCAGGCCCGACCGGGTCGGCGACGCCTATTTCGCCTTCTACACCTTGGCCATGACCTCCGGCGCCGCGCGCGCCCCCGAAGCCCATGTCCGTCTGCTGGCGGATGCGGGCTTCGAGGCGATCCGCGTGGCGCGCCGGACCCGGTCCTTCGCGGCGACCGTGGTCGCCGCGCGCAAGCCGCGCCAGTCTGTAAGAAAATTCTGACAACTTTCCACCCCTGCGACAATTAAGATTGACATAAAGACATGTCCACTTAGACTGACACATGCCACCTGACGCAGGGGCCTGAGCCCTCCGGCAGACGAGGGCGGAAAGGAAGTCGGACCATGGAGACCCGCGCCGCCGTCATGTCCCAACCCGGACGCATCGATCTGGAAACGGTCGCGCTGAACGCCCCGGGACCGGCCGACGCCGTCATCGCCATCCGCTGGTCGGGCATCTCCTCGGGCACCGAGAAACTGTTCTGGACGGGCGGCATGCCCCCGTTCCCCGGCATGGGCTACCCGCTGGTCCCCGGCTACGAGGCGGTGGGCGAAGTGGTCGAGGCCGGCCGCGACTCGGGCCGCCGCGTCGGCGAGGCGGTGTTCGTCCCCGGCGCCAGCTGCTTCGGCGAGCTGCGCGGTCTCTTCGGCGGCTCGGCCAGCACGCTGGTCACCGGCGGATCCCGCCTCGTCCCGCTCGACTTCGGGCCGCAGGCCGAGGGCGCGATCCTGGCGCTCGCTGCCACCGCCCGCCACGCCATCGCCGGGCTGCGCAACGCGCCCCCCGATCTGATCGTCGGTCACGGCGTCGTCGGCCGGCTGCTCGCCCGCCTCGCCGTCGCCGCCGGCGGCCCGCCCCCCACGGTGTGGGAGACCTCGCCCGCCCGCCGCTTCGGCGCCGAGGGCTACGAGGTCATCGACCCCGAGACCGACCCGCGCCGCGACTATCGCGCCGTCTATGACGCGAGCGGCGCGCCCGACCTGCTCGACAGCCTGGTGGGCCGGATGGCCAAGGGCGGCGAGATCGTGCTGGCCGGCTTCTACACCGGGCGCATGTCCTTCGCCTTCGTGCCGGCCTTCATGAAGGAGATCCGGATCCGCGTCGCCGCGGAATGGACCCCGGACGACATGCTCGCCACCCGGATGCTGGTGGAAAGCGGGCGCCTGTCGCTCGACGGCCTGATCTCTCACCGGCGCCCCGCGACCGAGGCGCCCGCGGCCTACGCCGAAGCCTTCGGCGACCCGGCCTGCCTGAAAATGATCCTCGATTGGGAGGGAACCGCATGACCGCCAACTTCGAAATGCCCGATCTGAAGCGTGGCTCCAAGGCCCTCGCCGATTTCGACAAGGCGCTGCGCGACGAGGCCAACCAGCCGCTCGACGCGATCCCGGTGGGCGAGGCGACCTCCAAGACCCAGATCATCGCCATCTACGGCAAGGGCGGCATCGGCAAGTCGTTCACGCTGGCCAATCTCAGCCACATGATGGCCGAGCAGGGCAAGCGGGTGCTGCTGATCGGCTGCGACCCGAAATCCGACACCACCAGCCTGCTCTTCGGCGGCAAGGCCTGCCCGACGATCATCGAGACCTCGACCCGCAAGCGCCTGGCGGGGGAGGAGATCACCGTCTCCGACGTCTGCTTCAAGCGCGGCGGTGTCTTCGCGATGGAGCTGGGCGGACCCGAGGTCGGCCGCGGCTGCGGCGGGCGCGGCATCATCCACGGCTTCGAGACGCTGGAGAAGCTGGGCTTCCACGACTGGGACTTCGACTACGTGCTGCTCGACTTCCTGGGCGACGTGGTCTGCGGCGGCTTCGGCCTGCCGATCGCCCGGGACATGTGCCAGAAGGTGATCGTGGTCGGGTCGAACGACCTGCAATCGCTCTATGTGGCCAACAACGTCTGCTCGGCGGTGGAATATTTCCGCAAGCTGGGCGGGAATGTCGGCGTCGCCGGCATGGTGGTCAACAAGGACGACGGGTCGGGCGAGGCCGCGGCCTTCGCGAAGGCGGTCGGCATCCCGGTGCTGGCCTCGATCCCCGCCGACGACGACCTGCGCAAGAAATCCGCCAATTACCAGATCGTCGGCACGGCGCAGAGCCAGTGGGGGTCGCTCTTCGGCGCGCTCGCCGACCAGGTGGGCCTCGCGCCCCCGCAGCAGCCGGCGCCGCTGACCCAGGACGGTCTGCTGGGCCTCTTCGACAGCAAGGACACCGGCGGCGATTTCGTCCTGGTCCCCGCCACCGCGGAGGACATGCGCGGCAAGCTGGGCGTGGTCCGCGAAAGCCTGGAAGTGGTGTACGACCATGCTTGATCTCGACGCTCTCGCCTTCGTGGAAAGCCGGCTCGGGTCGCTGATCGACAGCGCCCCGGCTGCGGCCCCCACGCCCCGCAAGCGGCCCGCCGTACGGACCGCGCAGGTTTCTGCCCTGCCGACGCCCAGCTCCGACATCTCCCGCTGCCCGTTCGCAGGAGCCCGCGCATGACCGCCCGGGGCCCGATCCGCTACGACGACAGCGAGCAGACTTTCGTCTTGCGCGCCGAGGCCGAAGGGCCGTCCGAAGAGGCGGTCGAGGCCCCCCTGTCCGCCCCGATCCAGGTCGGGACGGATGGCGTCTCCTGCTCGTCGACCGATCTGCGCGCCCAGGCCGCGGAAAACGGCGCCGGCGAGATCCTCGCCCGCTACGCCGAGGACTATCCGCAGGGCCCGCACGACAAGCCGCAGAGCATGTGCCCCGCCTTCGGGTCGCTGCGCGTCGGCCTTCGGATGCGCCGCACCGCGACGATCCTCTCGGGCTCGGCCTGCTGCGTCTACGGGCTGACCTTCGTGAGCCATTTCTACGGCGCCCGCCGCTCGGTCGGCTACGTGCCCTTCAATTCCGAGAGCCTGGTGACGGGCAAGCTCTTCGAGGACATCCGCGAGGCGGTCCATGAGCTGGCCGACCCCGCGCGCTACGACGCCATCGTGGTCACCAACCTCTGCGTGCCTTCCGCCTCCGGCGTGCCGCTGCGGCTCTTGCCCGACCAGATCGACGGGGTCCGCATCGTGGGGATCGACGTCCCGGGCTTCGGCGTGCCGACCCATGCCGAGGCGAAGGACATCCTCGCCGGCGCCATGCTGGCCTATGCGCGGCGCGAGGTTCAGGCGGGCCCGGTGCAGGCCCCCGCCGCGGGGCGCGGCGACCGCCCGACCGTGACCCTGCTGGGCGAGATGTTCCCGGCCGACCCGATGATGATCGGCGCGATGCTGGCCCCGATGGGCCTCGCCGCCGGGCCGACTGTGCCCTGCCGCGAATGGCGCGAGCTTTACGCCGCCCTCGACGGGGCCGCGGCCGCCGCGATCCATCCCTTCTACACCGCCTCGGTGCGCGAGCTGGAGGCCGCGGGCCGTCCGGTGATCGGCTCCGCGCCCGTGGGACGCGACGGCGCCGCCGCCTGGCTCGCCGCGGTCGGCGATGCGCTGAATATTCCGGCCGACAAGGTGGCCGAGGCGCAGAACCGGGTCGACGGCGCCATCGCCGGCGCGCTCGCCGCCAACCGGATCGACGGGACGGTGACGGTCTCGGGCTACGAGGGCTCGGAGCTGCTGGTCGCCCGCCTGCTGATCGAAAGCGGCGCGAACGTGCCTTACGTCGGCACCGCCTGCCCGAAAACCCGCTGGTCGGAGCCCGACCGGGCCTGGCTGGAAGCCAAGGGCGTCACGGTGAAATTCCGCGCCTCGCTGGAAGACGACTGCATGGCGATGGAGGCGATCCGCCCGGATCTCGCCATCGGCACCACCCCGGTGGTGCAGAAGGCCAAGCAGATGGGCATTCCCGCGCTCTACTTCACCAACCTGATCTCGGCGCGCCCGCTGATGGGGCCGGCCGGCGCGGGGTCGCTCGCCCAGGTGGTGATGGCCGCGATCGGGGGCCGCGAGCGGCTCAACGCCATGCGTGGCTTCTTCGAAGGGGTCGGAACCGGCGACACGGCCGGGATCTGGGAAGGCTCGCCCAACCTGCGCCCCGAATTCCGCGCGCGAAATCTCAAGAAGATGGAACGCAAGGCCAAGGCCGCGAAAGCGGCGGAGATGATCTGATGCTGATCCAGGATCATGATCGGGCAGGGGGCTACTGGGGCGCGGTCTACGCGTTCTGCGCCCTCAAGGGCCTGCAGGTGGTGATCGACGGCCCGGTAGGTTGCGAGAACCTCCCCGTCACTTCCGTCCTCCACTACACCGACGCCCTGCCGCCGCACGAGCTTCCCATCGTGGTCACCGGGCTGGGCGAGGAAGAGCTCGGCCGCGACGGCACCGAAGGCTCGATGAAACGGGCCTGGGCGACGCTCGACCCCGCGCTGCCCTCGGTGGTGGTCACCGGGTCCATCGCCGAGATGATCGGCGGCGGCGTGACGCCGATGGGCACGAATATCCAGCGCTTCCTGCCCCGGACCATCGACGAGGACCAGTGGCAGACCGCCGACCGCGCGATGACCTGGGCTTTCCAGGAATTCGGGATGACCAAGGGCCGGTCGCCCAAGTCGAAGCCGCGGGGGGAGAAGCCGCGGGTCAACATCCTCGGGCCGATGTACGGCGTGTGGAACATGGCCTCCGACCTCGCCGAGATCCGGCGGCTGGTCGAGGGGATCGGCGCCGAAGTCAACATGGTCTACCCGCTCGGCGCCCATGTCGCCCAGCTGCCGCATCTGGTCGACGCCGAAGTCAACGTCGTGATGTATCGCGAGTTCGGCCGCGGCCTCGCCGAGGTGCTGGACCGCCCCTACCTGCAAGCGCCCATCGGGCTGGAGAGCACCACGCTCTTCCTGCGCAAGCTGGGCGAACTGCTGGAGCTGGACCCCGAGCCCTTCATCGCGCGTGAGAAGCACTCGACCCTGAAGCCGGTCTGGGACCTGTGGCGATCCGTCACCCAGGATTTCTTCGCCACGGCCACTTTCGCGGTGGCGGCGAACGAGACCTACGCCCGCGGCATCCGCCGGTATCTGGAAACCGATCTGGGCATGCCCTGCGCCTTCGCGATCGAGCGGATCGCTGGCAAGAAGACCGACAGCGAGGCGATCCGCGGCATGATCCGCAACCAGCGCCCGCTGATCGTGTTCGGGTCGATCAACGAGAAGATGTATCTTGCCGAAACCAAGGGCGGCCATGGGCCCGCCCCGACCTTCATCGCCGCCAGCTTCCCCGGCGCCGCCATAAGGCGGGCCACGGGCACGCCCTACATGGGCTACGCCGGCGCGGTCTGGATCCTGCAGGAGACGTGCAACGCGCTGTTCGACGCGCTGTTCCACATCCTGCCGCTGGGCACGGACATGGACGCGGCCGAGGCGACGCCCTCCGCGCTGCGCCGGGATCTGCCCTGGGACGCGGAGGCGCAGGCGCTGCTCGACGAGATGGTCGCGGCGCATCCGATCCTCACCCGCATCTCCGCCGCGCGCATGCTGCGCGACGAGGCCGAGCGCAACGCGCTCGCCCGCGGCGAAGACAGCGTCGGCCGCGATGTGGTCGCGGCGCTGGCGCCCCGGACGGCCGCGGAAAGCGGCCGCCCATCCCCCGCCGGAGACCGGTCGGGAACACAACGCCAAGGGAGGGCGTCCGCATGACCGATTTCACCAGCGACGTGAGGGCTTCGCATGCCGGACAGTCGCGCTCCTTCGAATACGGCCTCTACTTCGTGCTGGTCTTCGCGCTGAGCCTGCCCGGCGCGCTGGTCCGCAGCCTGGTCGCCGCGGCCCATGGCGATTTCGCCGGCCCGGGTCTTCTGCGCCGCGCCCAGGCGCGGGCGCGGGAGATCACCCCGACCATCTTCGACGCCTGAGACGGCGTCGCCTCATTCCGACCCGAATACCCGGGCCGGTATCGTCGACGAGGGCGCACTTCGTTCGATGCTCGGCCGCGAGAGTGTCGCGGCGACAGTCGAAGCTTCCGGAGGAGCGAAATGACTGACGACAAAGATGTGTCGTTCACCGGCCTGACCGATGATCAGGCGCAAGAACTTCACTCAGTCTACATGAGCGGCTTCATGCTGTTCACGGCGGTCGCGGTGGTCGCGCATCTGCTGGTCCTCATCTGGCGTCCCTGGATCTAAGGGAGAAGATCAATGAGCAAATTTTACAAGATATGGCTGATCTTCGATCCGCGGCGCGTCTTCGTTGCGCAGGGAGTGTTTCTCTTCCTGCTCGCGGTGATGATCCATCTCGTGCTGCTTTCGACGGACCGGTACAACTGGTTCGAAGTCTCGGCCGAGAAGTACGGGGTCGCGGAGACCAAGTGACGAACTGTTCGGGACCGCTTCTTGCGGTCCCGAACCAGATCACGCAACGCGGGCGGGGTTCGCGCCCCGCCTGCATCACGAACCGCGTCGGCGCGGGCCGACGGCAAGACTCGAGGGACGCGACATGGCCTTGCTGAATTTCGAGAAGAAGTATCGGGTCAAGGGCGGCACGCTGATCGGCGGCGAGCTGTTCGATTTCTGGGTCGGTCCCTTCTACGTCGGCTTCTTCGGCGTCACGACGGCGTTTTTCGCGTCGCTGGGCACCATCCTGATCTTCTGGGGCGCCGCCCTGCAGGGGACCTTCAACCCCTGGACCATCTCCATCGCGCCGCCGGACCTGTCCTACGGGCTCGGCCTCGCGCCGCTCGCCGACGGCGGGCTCTGGCAGATCATCACCATCTGCGCCACCGCCTCCTTCATCAGCTGGGCGCTGCGCGAGGTCGAGATCTGCCGAAAGCTGGGCATCGGCTATCACGTGCCCGTCGCCTACAGCTTCGCGATCCTGGCCTACGTCACGCTGGTGATCTTCCGCCCGCTGCTGATGGGCGCCTGGGGGCACGGCTTCCCTTACGGGATCTTCAGTCACCTCGATTGGGTGTCCAACGTCGGCTACCAGTACCTGCATTTCCACTACAATCCGGCGCACATGCTGGGGGTGACCTTCTTCTTCACCACCACCTTCGCGCTGTCGCTGCACGGCTCGCTCATCCTCTCGGCGGTGAACCCGGCGAAGGGCGAAGAGGTCCGCTCGCCGGATCACGAGGACACCTACTTCCGCGACTTCATCGGCTACTCCGTCGGCACGCTCGGCATCCACCGGCTGGGCCTGCTGCTGGCGCTCAACGCCGGGTTCTGGAGCGCGGTCTGCATCATCATCTCCGGCCCGCTCTGGACCAAAGGTTGGCCCGAGTGGTGGAACTGGTGGCTCGAGCTGCCGATCTGGCCGGGCCAGGGAGGGTTCTAAGAAAATGGCCGAGTATCAGAACGTCTTCACCCAATTCCAGGTGCGAGGTCCCGCCGAGATGGGCCTCGCCGGGGGCGGCGCGGAAAACGAGCGCAGCCAGGACACCGGCTTCTCCAACCTGCTGGGCTGGATCGGCAACGCCCAGCTCGGGCCCATCCATCTGGGCTGGTTCGGGGTCATCTCCCTGGTCACCGGGACGCTGTGCCTGAACATCATCGGGTTCAACATGCTGGCTCAGGTCGGCTGGTCGATCCCCGAGTTCTTCCGCCAGGGCTTCTGGCTGGCGCTGGAGCCTCCGGGACCCGAGAACGGACTGCGCGTGCCGCCGCTGGACAATGGCGGGTGGTGGTTCATCTCCTCGTTCTTCTTCCTGGTCTCGGTCAGCTGCTGGTGGGTCCGCTCCTACCTCCGCGCCCAGGCGCTGGGCATGGGCACGCATGTCGCCTGGGCCTTCGCCGCGGCGCTCTGGCTGCCGCTGGTGCTCAACCTCTTCCGACCCATCCTGATGGGCGCCTGGTCGGAGGCGGTGCCCTACGGCATCTTCCCGCATCTCGACTGGACCACGGCCTTCTCGCTGCGCTACGGCAACCTCTACTACAACCCGTTCCACTGCCTCTCGATCGTCTTCCTGTACGGCTCGGTGCTGCTCTTCGCGATGCACGGCGCCACCATCCTCGCCGTCACCCGCCTCGGCGGCGACCGCGAGATCGAGCAGATCGTGGACCGCGGCACGGCGTCCGAGCGCGCCGCCCTCTTCTGGCGCTGGACCATGGGCTTCAACGCCACGATGGAGGGCATCCATCGCTGGGCCTGGTGGTTCGCGGTGCTGACGCCCATCACCGGCGGCATCGGCATCCTTCTGACCGGGACCGTCGTCGACAACTGGTATCTCTGGGCGGTGGAGCACCATTTCGCCCCGGCCTATGACGGCGCCTACGGCTACGAAGCCTACACGACCGGTGGGGAGTAATCGCGATGTTCGGACCCTCTGGAAAGTTCAAGTGGCTGTTCGAGTGGAGCACCAGGACCCGCTTCGACCTGAACGACGCCATCAAGTTCGCCCTTCCGATCTCGGTCCTGGGCGGCGGCGTGGTCGCCCTCACCCTGATCGTCATGCTGGGCAATCCGCTGGACAAGAACGCCCAGCAGACCGGGCCGCGCGGCACGGGCATGGTGAGGATCGACCCGGACTCGAAGCTCGAGACCCTGGCCGCGGTCAACGTCCTGCCCGCCTCCGAGGCCCCCTGGGTTCCCGAGGAGGGCGCCCTGCTCGCCAAGGACGCCTATGAGAACGTGCAGGTCCTCGGCGACCTGACGGTGGACAACTTCAACCGTCTGATGGCCGGGATCACCGAATGGGTGTCCCCGGAGCAGGGCTGCGCCTACTGCCATGTCGACGAAGGCTTCGCCTCCGACGACGTCTACACCAAGAACGTCGCCCGCAAGATGATCCAGATGACCCGGTCGCTGAACGCCGACTGGGACGTGCACACCGCGCCCACCGGCGTCACCTGCTACACCTGTCACCGGGGCCAGAACGTGCCGGAGAACGTCTGGAGCAAGCTGCCGCCGATCAACGAGGCGTCTGGGTCGCAGGCGGCCTACCAGAACCGGGCGATGCCGCTGACCAACTACACCTCGCTGCCGGCGAACGCGATCGAGGCCTATCTGCTCGACGGCGAGCTGGTCGCGGTCAACGACCTGGCGCCGCGGGCGTCCAATGTCGGCACGCCCGGCATCAAGGAGACCGAGCGTACCTACGCCCTGATGATGCATTTCACCCAGAGCCTCGGCGTGAACTGCACCTACTGCCACAACACCAGGGCGATCAACGAGCCGGCCCAGATGACCCCGCAATGGACGCTGGCGACGCTGGGCATCTCGATGGTGCAGGACATCAACCAGACCTGGGTGGCGCCGCTGGCCGAGATCCTGCCGCCGCACCGGCTCGGGCCGATGGGCGACGCGCCCAAGGTCTACTGCCTGACCTGCCACCAGGGGGCGGCGAAGCCCCTGCTGGGGCAGAGCATGCTCGGCGACTGGCCGGAGCTCGTCTCCGCGACGCCGACCTACGACTGAGGCGGGGGGCGGCCCGGCGCCGCCTCCCCCCCTCCCGCCCTGGCCGGACGTCCGGTCCCGGCGGCCCCATTGAAGGGAGCGCGCCATGACCGCCGCCACCGCCATTCCCGACCCCTCCCGCCGCCCCGACACCCCGACGCTCGATCGGGTGAAGCGCCCCGCGGACCTGGAGGCGCTGACCGACGCGGAGCTGGCGCGGCTGGCGGGCGAGCTCAGGACCGAGGTGATCTCCGCCGTCTCCGTCACCGGCGGGCATCTGGGATCGGGCCTCGGCGTGGTCGAGCTCTCGGTGGCCCTGCACGCGGTCTTCGACGCGCCCCGCGACAAGATCATCTGGGACGTCGGGCACCAGTGCTACCCCCACAAGATCCTCACCGGCCGGCGCGACCGCATCCGCACGCTGCGCCAGGGCGGGGGGCTCTCGGGCTTCACCAAACGCTCCGAAAGCCCCTACGACCCGTTCGGCGCGGCGCATTCGTCGACCTCGATCTCGGCCGGGCTGGGATTCGCGGCGGCGCGCGCCCATGGCGCGGAGAATGTGGGCGACGTGGTCGCGGTGATCGGCGACGGCGCGATGTCGGCCGGCATGGCGTGGGAGGCGATGAACAACGCCGGCGCGATGGGCGCGCGGATGTTCGTGATCCTCAACGACAACGAGATGTCGATCTCGCCCCCCGTGGGTGCGCTCTCCGACTATTTTTCCAGGATCAACGCCGGCGGCCCGCTGCCCGACCTGAAGGCCATCGCCGAGGGCGTGACCGCGCTGCTGCCGGGGGTGGCGCAGGAAGGCGCGCGCCGCGCCCGCGATCTGGTGCGCGGCGTGGCGCTGGGCGGGACCTTGTTCGAGGAGCTCGGCTTCACCTATGTCGGGCCCATCGACGGGCATGACATGACCCAGCTGCTGGGGGTGCTGCGCGCGGCCCATGCCCGCGCCGACGGCCCGGTGCTGATCCATTGCCTGACCCGCAAGGGCGCCGGCTACGCCCCGGCCGAGATCAGCGCCGACAAGTATCACGGCGTGGCGAAATTCGACGTGGTCAGCGGCGAGCAGGCCAAGGGCAAACCCTCCGCGCCCAGCTACACCTCGGTCTTCGGGGATGCGCTGGTGCGGGCCGCGGCGCAGGACCTGAAAGTCATCGGCATCACCGCGGCGATGGCGGAGGGGTGCGGGGTCTCGAAACTCGCCGCCCGCTTCCCCGAGCGCGCCTATGACGTGGGCATCGCCGAGCAGCACGCGGTGACCTTCGCCGCCGGCCTCGCCGCCGCCGGGATGAAGCCGTTCTGCGCGATCTATTCCACCTTCCTGCAGCGCGCCTATGACCAGGTGGTGCATGACGTCGCCCTGCAGAACCTCCCCGTGCGCTTCGCGATCGACCGGGCGGGGCTGGTGGGGGCGGACGGGGCGACCCATGCCGGGGCCTTCGACCTCGCCTATCTGTGCACGCTGCCCAATTTCACGGTGATGGCGGCGTCGGACGAGGCGGAGCTCGCGCGCATGGTCGCCACCGCTGCGGCGCATGACGCGGGCCCGATCGCGGTGCGCTTCCCGCGCGGGTCGGGAACCGGCGTCGCCATCCCCGAGGAGCCCGAGGTGCTGGAGATCGGCCGCGGCCGCGTGCTGCGCGAGGGGTCTTCGGTGGCGCTCTTGTCGCTGGGCGGACGTCTGACGGAATGCTTCGCGGCGGCGGAGGCGCTGGAGGCGCGCGGCCTCGGCTGCACCGTCGCCGACGCGCGCTTCGCGAAACCGCTGGACCGCGAGCTGATCCTGCGCCTCGCCCGCGACCACGCCGCGCTGATCACCATCGAGGAAGGCGCCGCCGGCGGGTTCGGCGGGCATGTGCTGCACCTGCTGGCGGCCGAAGGCGCGCTCGACCACGGCCTGCGCATCCGCACCCTGACGCTGCCCGACCGCTTCATCGACCAGGACACGCCGGAGCGGATGTATGCCGAAGCCGGCCTGACCGCGCCTGACATCGTCGCCTGCGCGCTGGCAGCCCTGGGCGAAGCCTCGTCCCCGAGGGCGGTGGGCGCCTGAGCCGCCGCCGCCAACCCCGGAGACGCGCGCCGCGCCCGGACTAGGGACCCGGGCGCGGCGCGATCTTTTCGCGCGCTCGAAATCGCTCCATGATGACGCCCGGCCCGTCCCGCCCGAACGCGCGGCGGTTTTTCGACGGGGGGGGAGCCATGAGACTGCGCGAGATTGTGGGGCGCTACGGCGTCGCCCGGCTGGCGGCGGAGGCGCGGATCCCCGATTGGGCGAACGGCCCCGGCTTCTGCGCCATCGTCCGCGCCGACGACGAGCTGACGGTGGTCTGCCGCGAAGACCGGATCCCCGCCGATCAGATCGCGCAGCGCGGCTGGGCCTGTTTTCGCAGCCTCGGCCCGGTTCCGTTCGATGCGGCCGGGGTGCTGGCCGGGCTGATCTCACCGATCTCGGGCGCGGGCATCGGGGTCTTCGTGATCTGCACCTTCGACGGCGAGCATATCCTGTGCCCGGAGGCGGAGTTCGCCCGGGTCGAAAGCATCCTCAACCGCGAAGGGCATGAATTTGAACCGGGATGATCCTCTGGACCACATCTCGATCGAGCTGGTCGCGCCCGAGCCGGACGCGTTCATCCGGCTCCGCGCCGATTGCGGCTGGGGAACCATCGATGCGCAGACCGCGCGCGAGGCGCTCTCCCGCGGCCTGATCAGCGTCACCTGCCGGGCGGGCCCGGAGCTCGCCGGATTCGGGCGGGTGGTCGGCGACGGCGTTCTGTATTTCTATCTGCAGGACATCATCGTCGCGCCGAAGTTCCGCGGCCGCGCCCTCGGCAAGCGCATCGTGGGCGCGCTCATGGACGAGATCTCGCGCCGCGCCCATGACGGGGCCACGGTCGGCCTGATGTCCGCGCAGGGCAAGGAGGGGTTTTACGGGGCCTTCGGCTTCGCGCTTCGCCCAAATGCGGCGGTCGGCGCGGGCATGACCATGGTCGTGCGGAAACCGCGCGGCGGCGCCTGACCGGCGGGGCGCAAGGCCCCGCCGGCGCCGCGAAAGGTCAGGCCGCGGCGCGGGCGAGCGCGCACTGGCTCCACAGGCTGTGCAGCGCGGTGGCGAGGCGGTCGATATCGGCCTCGCTGTGCAGCGGCGAAGGGGTGAAGCGCAGGCGCTCGGTCCCCTTGGGCACGGTCGGGTAATTGATCGGCTGCACGTAGATCCCGTGCTCGTCCAGCAGGATGTCCGACAGCATCTTGCACTTCACCGGGTCGCAGACCATCACCGGCACGATATGCGACGGGTTGGGCAGGTGCGGAATGCCCAATCGGTCCAGCCGCGCCCGCAGCATCGCCACCGCGCGGCGCTGGGCCTGACGCTCCACGTCGCTTTCCTTCAGGTGCCGGATCGACACGCAGGCCGCCGCCGCCACGGCGGGGGGGAGCGAGGTGGTGAAGATGAAGCCCGAGGAGAAGCTGCGCACGAAATCGCACAGCGCCTCGGAGGCCGCGATATAGCCGCCGACCACGCCGAAGGCCTTGGCGAGCGTGCCCTCGATCACCGTGATCCGGTCCATCAGGCCTTCGCGTTCCGCCACGCCGCCGCCACGGGGGCCGTAGAGGCCGACCGCGTGGACCTCGTCGAGATAGGTCATCGCGCCGTAGCGGTCGGCGAGGTCGCAGATCTCCTTGATCGGGGCGATGTCGCCGTCCATCGAATAGACGCTCTCGAAGGCGATCAGCTTGGTGCGGCCGGGCGCGATGGCGGCGAGCTTGGCCTCCAGGTCGGCGAGATCGTTATGCTTCCAGATCTTCACTTCGGCGCGCGAATGGCGCACCCCCTCGATCATCGAGGCGTGGTTGAGCGCGTCGGACAGGATCACGCAATTGGGCAGACGGGCGCCGAGCGTCGAGAGCGTCGCCCAGTTCGACACGTAGCCCGAGGTGAACAGCAGCGCCGCCTCCTTGCCGTGCAGATCGGCGAGCTCCGCTTCCAGCGCCACATGATGCACGTTGGTGCCGGAGATGTTGCGGGTGCCGCCGGCGCCCGCGCCGCACTGGTCGATGGCGGCCTTCATCGCCTCGCGCACGCCCTCATGCTGGCCCATGCCCAGATAGTCGTTCGAGCACCAGACCGTGACCGGCCCCTCGCCGCCGTCATGCCGGCGCGTGGCGCGGGGGAAGTCGCCGGCGTGACGCTCCAGATTGGCGAACCAGCGGTAGTTGCCTTCGGCGCGCAACGCGTCGAGCTGTGTCTGGAAGGCGGCGTCGAAACGGGTCTTCTGGTCCATGGCGTGTCCTCTCTCGCGTTCTCTGGTCAGGTGCTCTTGGGCGCGGTCTTCCGAGCGCCACGGGATTCGAACCAGCGCCACAGGACGCTGTCGGGAATGGGAACGACCATCAGCCAGTGCTCGACGAGCGCGAGCGTGGTGAGGGACGCGACGAGCGATGCGCCGATCATCTCGGCCGGGGTGGCGGCGACGATCGCCATCCAGATCCAGCCGCCGGCGGCCAGCGTCAGCAGGGTCACCGAAAAGGCGAAGAACAGGGTCGGGCGGGCGGTGCGGAAATGGCTCGCCACATGCGCCAGGCGCTGGGGCAGCATTTCGGCATGGACCCGCGGCACGCCGAGCCAGAGGTTCAGCTTGGCGGTCAGCCGGGCGCAGAACAGGGTGGCGAAGGTCCAGAAGGCCACCGGGTTGGCGGCGCCCTCCAGATGCAGCCACAGCGCGGCCAGCGCGGCGATCAGGCTCATTTCGGAATAGGCGATGACGCCCCAGGCGCGGATGAACCGCTCCCATTCCGGCACGCCCGGAGGGCAGGCGCGGAAGGCCGGGCCGGTGATCACGCCGGTCAGGAAAGCGAGCTCGATCCAGCCCCAGATGACGATGGCCGACAGGAACGCGACATAGGCCCCGAGCGCCGAGGCGTCGCCGCCGCTCCAGATCACCCCGGCCGCGCCGAGCCCCAGCGCGGGCAGGGCGAAAAGCGTGGCGCGGCCGGGGGCGGCGCCGCCCGCCCGCTCCGTGCGGTTGACCACCAGCAGGATGATGCCGGTGGAGAACCACCACACGAACAGCGCGATCAGCGCCGCCGCCCAGCCGCTGGTCATGGCGCGGTCCCTCCGCGCCGGGATGCGGTCGGGGCCATCACCAGACCGGCTCGAGGCGGCTGGAAACCGGCGGCGCGGTGCGCTTGACCGGGATGGCGTAGAGCCCGACGAAGCCGGCCGCGATCCGCGCCGAATGCCAGCCCGCCGCGACCCGGCCGCCGATCCCGCCCCGCTTGCGCGCCGCGTCGAGGTCGGCGAACCTGCCGCGCATCGCGGTCAGACCCTTCTGCCAGCGCGGATTGTCGAGGTCGATCTCCACCGGGAACACCTGGCGCGAGATCTCGGAGGTGATGCGGAACACCTGATCGTCATACCAGTCGATGTCGACGCCGAGCGCCTTGTGGAAGGCGGGACGGGCGTGGTCGCGCACATGCATGGTGGCGAAGACCGCGACCAGGAAGAAGCGGATCCACAGCTTGTTCAGCCCCTGGGTCAGCTTGGGGTCGGTGCGCATCAGCAGGGCGAAGGCCTCGCCGTGGCGGAACTCGTCGTTGCACCACTGCTCGAACCACTTGAAGATCGGGTGGAAGCGGTTCTCGGGGTGACGCTCCAGGTGCCGGAAGATGGTGATGTAGCGGGCGTAGCCGATCTTCTCGGACAGATAGGTGGCGTAATAGATGAACTTGGGCCGGAAGTAGGTGTATTTCTTCGCCCGGGTCAGGAACCCGAGATTGACCGCGATATTGGCCTCGCGCAGCGCATCGTTGATGAAGCCGGCATGGCGGGCCTCGTCGCGCGACATCAGGGCGAAAAGCTCGCAGATGTCGGGGTTCGACCCGCGGCGCTTCATTTCCTTGTAGAGCACGCAGCCCGAGAATTCGGCGGTCAGCGAGGATACCAGGAAGTCGGTCAGCTCCTTGCGCAGCTCCGGCTCCATGCCCTCGAAGTCGACCACGTCCCAGTCGGCGGTCTTCTTGAAATGGGTCTTGTTGGGATCGGCCTTCATCTCGGCGATCAGCACGTCCCACTCGGCGCGGACCGGGGTCACGTCGATGCGGTCCATCTCCTCGAAATCCGTGGTGTAGAACCGGGGCGCGAGCAGCGTCGTCTCCGTCGCCATCTCGGTGGTTTCGTTGGGAGGGGCGTCGCGCTTGGCGTTGGGGAAGCCTGACCTTGCGTTCACAGCCGGATCTCCTCGGAAAAGCTGAACTCACAGAGCTCCATGAACTCGAAATCGCCGGTGGCGCGGGTCCAGAGCCGTTCGGCGAGGGTGGCGCGGGTGATGGTGGCGCTGCGATCGACGCTGATCACTTCGCCATAGGCGGCCATGACCGGCGCGCCATGAACCACGACCTCGTCGCCCGGATGCACCACCGATCCGTCGTTGAAGCGGACATGGGCGTGCAGGCTCTCGAAGCGGTGGGATACTTCCACGGTGCAAGGCACCGTTTCACGCTTTCTCGTCAGAAGGCTCATTTCGCAACTCCCCTTGCGTCATGGGCTGGGGGCGGCAGAAGTTCGGCGAACACCGCTTCATTGTCTTTTCCGAAGGCCTTGAGTTCGACCCGCCAGCCCGTCTGGGGATCATAGAGCCTCAGGCTGCCATCCTGATGCAAGGTCAGATGCGCGGGCGCGAGCATGTCGGCGTCGGCGACCACGCGCACCCGGTTCATGGCGCGGCCCACGCCGGCGATGAAACCGGCTTTTCCGGGCCCGCGCTCCAGCACCAGGGCCCCTTCGCCGTCCAGGACCCGGGCCGCGCCGTCGGGCTGGGAGACGATCACGATGTCGCGCGCCGCCACCACGGGCGAGTCGGAGGGCTGGGCCGCCGGCGGCGCGCCGGTGAGCCGGGCGTAGGCGACGATGGTCAGGCTGGTCAGGATCAGCAGGGCGATGGCGCGCAGCAGGCCGCGGGGGATGCGGTCGCGCTCGGGACCTCTGAAAGCGGGGGCGGCGTGCATGGCGGGTTCCCTTTACTCGGCGGCGACGGCTGCGGGGGCGCGGACCCCGGCGGCGTCGAAGACCTGCTCCTCCAGGCGCGTTTCGGCGGCCCCGGCGATCAGGCGGGCGATGGTCTCGGGGTCGGGGATGCAGCGCAGCGCGGGCTGCGTGCGGCGCATATGCCAGGGCCGCACATGCGGCCAGCACACGAAGTAGGAGATCCGGTCGTCGCCGATCAGCGACAGGGCGAGCGTGCCAGACCCGAACGGCCCGCGCTTCAGGTCCACCGCGCCGATCCAGCGATAGGGCAGGTTCAGCGTGACGGTCAGGGCGGCGCCGATGCGCATGGCGACCCGGCGGTTGGTGACGGTGTAGACGGTGGCGCGGGCCAGCACCCAGGCGATGGCGGTCAGGATCGCGCAGGCCCCGACCCCCATCACCAGGAAGAGGGCGGCGCCCTGCATCCCGGCGACCGGGTCGCGGTCGAAGTCGACCCCCAGCCGCCACACGGCCAGCGCCGCGAAGTAGAGCATCACCCAGCGCAGACCCATCGAGTCGAGCGCCAGCGCCCGCCAGTCCGGGGCGCCCTGCCACAGGATCGCCTCGCCCTCGGGGGGGATGCCGGGCAGGCCGCGGATCGGCTCGATGCGATAGTCGTCATGCGTCATGTCAGGTCCCCCCTCAGATCTGCGGCTCGAGGCGCGCGGGATCGGCATAGAGCTTGCCGCCGCACCAGTAGGCGGAGATCATGTCCTCCTCGAGCAGGGTGACCTCGCCCTCGGCCTTGATCTGCGGCACGCCCGGGATCTGCGAGGCGTAAAGCGCGTGCACCTTCACCCCGGATTTCCGGACGCGGGCCAGCGGCATCGGCAGCAGGCGCCGGCCGCCGCCGCCGGAGAGTTCGAGCTCCAGGTAGCGGGCCATATGCTCGGGCCGGTCGACCCAGATGTCGGTGATGTGGCCGACCTCGACGCCGTCGCCCGAGATCACCGGCAGGCCGCGCGGGTCGCGCCCGGCGGCGACGGAATAGCCCTCGGCCATCCGCATCGGGGCGAGCTTGGGCAGGCCGTGGCCGTCGAGCTCGGGCACGTCGCGGCGCTGGGCGAAGGCGGCGGGGCCGACGCCGTCGGCGAGCGGGTCGCCGCTCGGCTCGTAGGGATAGCCGGAGAACTCGAACTCGCGGGCCATCGCGGGAACCCGCTTGTCGCCGTTGTCGGAGGGCACGGTGACCGAGCCGCGGCCGAAGGGCAGCCGGAAGGTCTTGGCGGAGGGCAGGGTGAACAGGCCCTGGTTGGCGGCGATGGCGCCGCTTTCGTCGACCAGCGGGTAGCCCTCGCGCATGTTCTCGCGCTGCAGGTACCAGATCAGGGCGGCGAAGAAGATCCAGAAGGCGTAGAGCGCCACGAGGGCGAAATCCACGGTTCCGACGATGGTCTCGGTCATGTCGATGTCTCCTTGAGGCGCGGGTTTCCGAGGGAAAGGGACGGGCGGCGGAGGGTCATGTCGGGAACTCCGCAAGCCCGATGCGGGCGTCCTGCCGGGCGCCGCGGCGCCGTCCGGCCAGGGGCCCCAGAACGATGAGAGTGACGAAGAGAAGCGCGATCTCGAGATGGTAGACCGCGGCGTAGCCGGTGGCGGGGGAGGCCAGCGCCTCGCCCAGCGCGCCGGACATGGCGACCTCGCCCATCACGTCGCGTAGGATCCCGCCGAACGCGATGCCGAGCGCCGCGGCGGTGGCCTGCGCCGCCCCCCAGGCGCCGAGCGCGAGGCCCGCGCCGCCCTCCGCCGCCAGGCCCATCGCCTCCGTCAGCGTGGCGACGGAGAAGAGGCCGACCCCCAGCCCGATCAGGGCCGCGCCCGCAAAGAACAGCGCGTCGAGCCCGGCGGGGTTGGCGAAAATGACCATGGAGAAGGCGACGATCCCGACCGCGAGGCCGCGCGCCGCGACCCCGCAGGCCCCGAGCCGCCCCTGCATCCAGCGCGAGGCGAGGCCGAAGCCCGCGAGCGCGCCGAGCGCCCAGAGCGCGGTGAGCGAGGTGGTGGCCGAAACGCTCAGCCCCAGCACCTGCCCGCCATAGGGCTCGAGCAGAATGTCCTGCATGGAGAAGGCGCAGGCGCCGAGCGCGGTGACCGCCAGCAGCCGTCCCGCCCGGCCGCCGGCGGCGTAGTCGCGCCAGGCGTCGGAGAATTTCGGGCGCGGCGCCTCGCGGGCCGCGCGGTCCATGGGGACCAGTTTTTCCTGTTTCCACAAGGCGATGACGTTCAGGAGCAGGGTGGCGACCGCGGCGCCCTGCACCACCTGGATCAGCCGAAGGGAGGAGAAGTCCCGCAGCAGCCACCCCAGCACCAGCGCGCTGACCGCCATGCCGGCGAGCAGCATCACGTAAAGCAGCGCCACGACCCGGGGCCGGTGCTCCTCATCCGCCTGGTCGGCGGCGAGGGCGAGGCCCGCGGTCTGGGTCATGTGCAGGCCGACGCCGGTCATGGCGAAGGCCGCGGCGGCGCCGACATGGCCCGCCCAGGCCGGTCCCCAGACCTGATCGCCCGACAGGATCAGCAGCGCGAAGGGCATGATCGAAAGGCCCCCGAACTGCCAGAGCGAGCCGAACCACAAATAGGGAATCCGCTTCCACCCGAGCGCGGAGCGGAAGGTGTCCGACCGGAACCCCACCAGCGCGCGGAACGGCGCGATCAGCACCGGCAGCGCGGCCATGGCGGCGACCAGCGAGGCGGCCACCCCAAGCTCGACGATCATCACCCGGTTGAGCGCGCCCAGCAGGATGACGGTCGCCATGCCGACGGAGACCTGGAACAGCGACAGCCGCAGCAGCCGCTTGAGCGGCAGGCCGGGCGAGGCCGCGTCGGCGAAAGGCAGCATCGAAAGCCCGAATTTCGTAAGCGGGTGCGGCTCGGCCGCCCCCTCCGACTTGATCCCGATCTTCGCCAGCAGCCGCCTGATCACCGCGAAAGCTCCATCGTCTGGGAGATGTAGAAGCCGGTCGAAACCCGCGTTCCGACGGAGAGCCGCCAGCCGGAAAGCTCCGGCCGGGCGGCGATGGCGCGGGCGAGCGCGCGGTTGCTGACCGGCACGATGGCCGGGGCCCGGTCGCCGCGCGGGAAGGCTTTGCCGGCGGCGTGCATGACGCGCAGCATCGGGGTGCGCGGGGCGACGGTGAAGAGGATCGAGCGGCTGACCCGCGGGGCCAGCGCCGCCAGCGCGTCGGCGATGTCGGCGACGCGGTAGTGGATGAGGCTGTCCATCGCGACCACATGATCGAACCGGCCATGGGCCGGGTCGCGCATGTCGCCGGCGATGAAGCTGGCGCGGCTCGCGCCCGCCTCCGCCGCATGGCTGCGCGCGATGCCTAGGAGGTTGTCGGAGATGTCGACGCCCAGCACCTCGGCGCCGCGCGCCTCGGCGGCGACCGCGAGCTGCCCGACGCCGCAGCCCGCGTCGAGCACGCGGGCCCCTGTCAGGTCGGCGGGAAGGCCGGCCAGCAGGGCCGCCCGCGTCCGCTCCCGACCCGCGCGCACCGTGGCGCGGATCCGGCTGACGGGGGCGTCCGAGGTCAGGCGGGCCCAGTTCTCGAACGCGGTCCGGTCGAAATAGGCCGCGAGCCGGTCGCGGGTGACGGTCCAGGCGGCGTCCATCAATCGAATCCCAGCAATTCGAAGATCTCGCGGTCTTCCAGGGGCTTGGGCGCCAGCGGATCGGTGCCGGCCCAGAGCGACTGCGCGAGGCGGATGTATTCGGCCTGCACCAGCGCCACGTCGTCGCCTTCCATCTCGAAGAGCGTGCACTTCTTGAGGCGAGAGCGCCGGATGGCGTCCAGATCCGGGAAATGCGCCAGCCGCTTGAAGCCGACGGTGCGGCAGTAGCGGTCGACCTCGTCGGTGTCCTTGGAGCGGTTGGCGATGCAGCCCGCGAGGCGCACCGGATAGTTCTTCGACTTCGCCTCCACCGCCGCGAGGATGCGGTTCATCGCGTAGATCGAGTCGAAATCATTCGCCGTCACCACCACCGCCCGGTCGGCATGCATCAGGGGGGCCGCGAAGCCGCCGCAGACCACGTCGCCCAGCACGTCGAAGATCACCACGTCGGTCTCTTCGAGCAGGTGGTGCTGCTTGAGCAGCTTGACCGTCTGGCCGACCACGTAGCCGCCGCAGCCGGTGCCCGCGGGCGGGCCGCCGGCCTCCACGCACATCACGCCGTTGTAGCCGACATGCACGAAATCCTCGGGGCGCAGCTCCTCCGCGTGGAAGTCCACCGCCTTGAGGGTGTCGATGACGGTCGGCACCAGGCTTTTCGTGAGGGTGAAGGTCGAGTCGTGCTTGGGATCGCAGCCGATCTGCAGCACGCGCTTGCCCAGTTTGGAGAACGCCGCCGAGAGGTTCGACGACGTGGTCGATTTGCCGATGCCGCCCTTGCCGTAGACGGCGAACACCTTCGCCCCCTCGATCTTGAGATTGCTGTCGGGATGCACCTGGACGGAGCCTTCTCCATCTCCGCGCAGGATCGGTGGGTTGCGGTCGAGCGGGCTCATCGCATTCTCCTCATTCAGCCGCGACGCCGATGCCCTCGAGCCGGTCTTCCAGCTCCTCCGCGCCATGGCGCAGGGCTTCGAGCGTCTCAGGATCGGGGTTCCAGTAGGCGCGCTCCTGGGCTTCCAGCAGTCGGCTGGACAGGCGCGCGGCGGCGGTGGGGTTCAGCTCGGCGAGGCGACGGCGCATCTCTTCGTCGAGCACGAAGGTCTCGGTCAGGCGCTGGTAGATCCAGGGGTCGACCTGGCCGGTGGTGGCCGACCAGCCCAGCGTGTTGGTGACCTGCGCCTCGATCTGGCGTACGCCTTCATGGCCGTGCTTGAGCAGGGGTTCGTACCAGCGCGGGTTCAGCGCGCGGGTGCGGGTTTCGAGCGCCACCTGTTCGGAGAGCGAGCGGACCTTGCCGCCGCCGGTGGTGCTGTCGCCGATATAGACCGGGGTCTCCTGACCGCCCCGGGCGCGGCGGACCGCGCGGCCGACGCCGCCGAGCGTGTCGAAATAGTGGTCGACGGTGGTGACGCCGAGCTCGACGCTTTCGAGGTTCTGATAGGCGAGATCGACATCGGCGAGCGCGACCTGCAGGAGGCCGGGCTGCGGGGCGGCGCGCCCGTCCCGCCCGTAGGCGAAGGACTTGCGGGCCTGATAGGCGTCGGCGAGTTCATCCTCGTCGTCCCAGCCGCCGTTCTCGATCAGGAAGTTGACGTTGGCGCCGTAGGCGCCCTCGGCGTTGGAGAAGACGCGCAGGGCGGCGGTTTCCAGGTCGCAGCCCATCTTCGCGGCGTAGGCCATCGCATGGGCGCGGATGGCGTTCATCTCCGCCGGTTCGTCGGCGGAGGCGGCGAGCCAGGCGGCCTCGGCCAGCATCCGGGTCTGGATCGGCAGCAGGTCGCGGAACACGCCCGAGAGGGTCATCAGCACGTCGATGCGCGGGCGGCCCAGTTCCTCCAGCGGGATCAGGCGGGCGCCGCAATGGCGGCCGTAGCTGTCGGTGCGGGGCGCGCAGCCCATCAGGGCCAGCGCCTGGCCGATGGGCCCGCCGTCGGACTTGATGTTGTCCGACCCCCAGAGCACCAGCGCGATGGACCTGGGGGCCGCGCCATGATCCTCGACATGGCGCGCGATCAGCCGGTCGGCCTGCTTGGCCCCTTCGCGCAGCGCGAAGGTGGTGGGCATGCGGAACGGGTCGAAGGCGTGCATGTTGCGGCCCGTCGGCAGAACCGCCGGGCTGCGCAGCAGATCGCCGCCGGGGGCGGGGCGGATGTAGCGGCCGCCGAGCGCGCGCAGCAGGGCGGGGGTCTCGTGATCCTCGGCCATCAGGCGGTCCGCTTCGGCCAGCAGGGCCGCGTCGTAGGTTCCGGCCTCCTTCGCCGCCTCGGCCATCGCCTCGAGCAGCCCGGCGCGGGCGGCCGCGTCGGGCGGGCGGCCGACGATGTGCAGTCCGTCGGTGATCAGCGTGCCTTCGAGCTCCATCAGGTTGCGCCACAGACCGGCGGCATCCGCTTCGGGTGCGGTCCATTCGGGGGCTTCGGCGCAGAGATCGAGCGCGGCGGCCTGGGTCTGGAGCAGGCGCGCCAGCTCGCCCCGGTCGGGATCGTCGGCGGCGCCCTCGCGCCAGCGCTCCAGCGTCGCCTTCAGCTCGACCAGACCCTTGTAGAGTCCGGCACGGCCCAGCGGCGGGGTCATGTGAGTGACCAGCGTGGCGGCGGAGCGGCGCTTGGCGAGCGTGCCCTCGGAGGGGTTGTTGGAGGCGTAGAGGTAGATGTTCGGAAGATCGCCGATCAGCCGGTCGGGCCAGCAATCGGGGCCGAGGCCGCACTGCTTGCCGGGCATGAATTCCAGCGCGCCGTGCATGCCGAAATGCAGCGCCACGTCGGCGCCGAAATCGTCGCGGATCCAGCGGTAGAAGGCGGCGAAGGCGTGGGTGGGCGCAAAGCCTTTCTCGAAGAGCAGCCGCATCGGGTCGCCCTCGTAGCCCAGCGTCGGCTGGATGCAGACCGCGACGTCGCCGAAGCGCGCGCCCAGCACGAAGACGCCCGAGCCGTCGGACTGGATGCGGCCGGGGGCAGGGCCCCACGCGGCCTCGATCTCGCGCAGGTGCGGTTCGCGCGCCACCAGGTCGTCGGCGGTCAGGCGGGCGAGGATCGAGGCGGGCTGGCCGTAGGCGGCCCCCCCGTTCAGCACCGCGGCGCGGAGCGTATCCACATCCTCGGGCGGCTCGATGTTCCAGCCCTCGGCCTTCATCGCGTGCATGACGTTGAACAGGCTCTCGAACACCGAGAGATAGGCCGCCGTCCCCACCGCGCCGGCATTGGGCGGGAAGCCGTAGAGCACGATGGCGGCCTTGCGCGCGGCGGGCTTGGAGCGGCGCAGCAGCGCGAGCTTCGCCACCCGGTCGGCCAGGCGGTTCACCCGCTCGGGCGCGGCCCGCATCGCGTTCTCGCCGATCGGGTCGAGGCCGCCGGCGGCGGTGTCGAGCCCGCGGCCGCCATAGACCATCGGCCCGGTGGCGCCGTCGAGCTCGGGCAGGGCCACGAGGATCGTCGCCTCGACCGGACCGAGGCCGGGACCCTTCGCCCAGGCGTCCAGCGTCTGGAATTCCACCGCATGGGCGGCGACATAGGGGACATCCAGCCGTGCCAGCGTCGCTTCCGCCGCCGCGCCGTCGTTGTAGGCGGGCCCGCCGACCAGCGAAAACCCGGTGAGCGACAGGAAGGCGTCGATCTTCGCGCCGCCGGGGCCCTGGAAATAGGTCTCGATCGCCGAACGCCCGTCGAGGCCGGAGGCGAAGGCCGGGATCACCCGCAGCCCGCGGGCCTCCAGCGCGCCGATCACGGCGTCATAGTGCGCGGTGTCGCCGGCCAGCACATAGGCGCGCATCACCAGCACGCCGACCGTGGCGATGGGCTGGTCGGGGCGCGGCAGGTCGTCGACATTCTCGGACACGCGCCCGTTCATGCGCGGGTGGTAGAGGCCGGTTTCGGGGTAGATCACCGGATCGGCCGAGGGCAGGGCCGCGGCCGCGGCGGCGCGGGGGCCGGCGGCATAGCGCGACGCGATGTAGCCGACCATGGCCGTCACGTTCTCGTCCGACCCGGCCAGCCAATATTGCATGGACAGGAAATAGGCGCGCAGATCCTGGGCCTTGCCGGGCACGTATTTAAGCAGGCGCGGCAGGCGGCGCAGCATCTCCATCTGGGCGGCGCCGCTCTGCGGCTTGCCGGTCGAGGAGCCGCGCAGGCGCTTGAGCATCTTCACCACGCCGGTGGCGGGCTTCGACATGTCGAGCCGGCCCATGCGGGTCAGCTTCACGATCTCGCCCGCCGACAGCAGGCAGATCATCGCGTCGCAATGATCGCGGCGGGCTTCGAGCGCGGGCAGGATCGCCTGCACATGCTCGTCGATGAACAGCATGTTGGCGACGACGATGTCGGCTTTCGCCACCGCCGCCTTGGCGGCGATCAGGGTCTCGGGCCGTTCGCCCCATTCGGCGGCCGCATGGACGGAGAGCTGCAGGCCCGGAACCGTGCGCCGCAGCTTGGCCGAGGCGCGGGCGGCGGGGCCGGCGACATGTCGGTCCATGGTGACGATGGCGATGCGGATCGCCGGGGCTTCATCTGGCATGATGGGCTTTCGCCTCATAAAGCGTCTCGACGCTGATGGCGGAGATGCCGCGTTCGGCCGCGAAGGCCTCGGTGTTGCGGCGGGCCTTGGCGCGGACGAAGAAGGGGATCTTGCGCAATTCGCGCTCCGCCGCCTCCGTCCAGCCGGTGGCCGCGTCCGCCGCCACGGCGGACGCTGCGGGCGCGGCAACCGCCCCGGGAGCGGGGGCCGTGATCGGACCGGCCGCCCCTGCATGCGCCGCCAGGTGCGAAGGCCCGGCGGCGTCGTTGAATTCGAAATCGTCGCGGAACATGGTGAGCAGATGCTCCTCCAGCCCCATGACCAGCGGGTGGATCCAGGTGTCGAAGAGCACGTTGGCGCCCTCGAACCCCATCTGCGGCGAGAACCGCGCGGGGTGGTCCTGGACGTGGAAGGGCGAGGAGATCACGGCGCAGGGGATGCCGAGGCGCTTCGCGACATGCCGCTCCATCTGCCCGCCGAGGATCAGCTCGGGCCCGGCGGCGGCGATGGCGGCTTCGACCTCGAGGTAATCGTCGGAGATCGTGGCCTCGAGCCCGTGGACCTTGGCGCAGGCCCGCACGCCGCGGGCCATCTCGCGGTTCCAGCAGCCGAGGCCGACGAGCGTGAACCCCATCTCGTTCACCGCGACCCGGGCGGCGGAGACGACGCGCGCCCCCTCCCCGAAGATGAAGACCCGCTTGCCGGTCAGGTAGGTGCTGTCGACGGAGGCCGCCCACCAGGGCTGACGCAGGCCGTCCTCGGACCATTCGGCGGGGATCCCGGCCAGGTCGGCGGCCTCGGACAGGAAATCGCGGGTGGCGCCGGCGCCGTAGGGCGGCGTCGCGGTCATCTTCTGGCCGTGCTCCCGCTCCAGCCACCGGCAGGCGGTTTCGGCGATCTCGGGATAGAGCGGGACGTTGAACCAGGCGGCGCCCAGCCGGGCGAGGTCGGCCGGCGTCGCATCCAGCGGGGCGATCACGTTCACCGCGATGCCCATGCCCTCCAGCATCCGCTTCACTTCCACGATGTCGTCGCGGTGGCGGAAGCCCAGCGCGGTGGCGCCGAGGATGTTGCAGCTGGGCTTTTCGGTGCGCGCGCAGGGGACGGCGAGGCGGCGGACCAGCTGATAAAAGGTCTCCGATGCGCCCCAGGTCTCCTTGCGCTGATAGGAGGGGAGTTCGAGCGGCACCACCGGGATCGGCAGGTTCAGCGCCTCGGCGAGGCCGCCCGGGTCGTCCTGGATCAGTTCGGCGGTGCAGGAGGCGCCGACGATCATCGCCTCGGGCTTGAAGCGTTCGTAGGCCGCGAGGCAGGCGTCCTTGAACAGCGTGGCGGTGTCGGAGCCCAGATCCTGCGCCTGAAACGTGGTGTAGGTCACCGGGGGGCGGGCGTTGCGACGCTCGATCATGGTGAAGAGCAGGTCGGCGTAGGTGTCGCCCTGGGGCGCGTGCAGCACGTAGTGCAGGCCCTTCATCGAAGTGGCGATGCGCATCGCGCCGACATGCGGCGGGCCCTCGTAGGTCCAGACCGAAAGCTTCATGACCGGCCCCCCAGGATCGCGCGGCGGCGCAGGGGGCGGGCGAAGAGTTCCGCCAGATCGCCGGCCTGCTCGTAGAGATGGACGGGGGTGAACACGAGCTCGATCGCCCATTTGGTGGTCAGGCCCTCCGCCTCCAGCGGATTGGCGAGGCCGAGGCCGCAGACCGTGAGATCCGGACGGGCTTCGCGCACCCGGTCGAGCATCAGGTCCACGTCCTGGCCTTCGGCGATGGTCGGGCCGGCCGGCAGCAGCGCCAGATCGGGGGCCATCAGCGTGGCGTGGATGAAGGGGGCCGCGACCTCGAGCGGGACCATGCCGCATTCGCGGGCGAGGAAGCGGGCGAGCGGGATTTCCAGCTGGCTGTCGGGGAACAGGAACAGGCTCTTGCCCCGCAGGGTTTCGGCAACGCGGGCGACGGCGGCGCGGGCGCGGGCCCGGGGCGCGTCGGTGGCGGCGGCGAAGCAGGCGGCGGGGATGTTCAGCGCCTCGGCCGCGGCTTGAAGCCAGGCGGTCGTGCCCTCCTCGCCGAAGGGGAAGGGCGCGCGCAGCACGGTGGCGCCGCGCGCTTCCAGCGCCGCGGCGGTGTCGCCGAGGAAGGGCTGCGCCAGCAGAACCAGGGTGTTCGGCCCGATCCCGGGCGCATCGGCGGCGCGGCGCGCGGGCAGGGTGCGGACCGGGCCCGCGCCCATCGCCTCGAACAGACGCAGCGCCTGGTCCTCGACCACGTCCGGCAGGGCGCCGGCGATCAGCAGCTGGGTCTCGGCCGTATCGGGCAGGGCGGGGATCATGGCGGCGAGGCAGGCGTCCTCGCCCTGGGTGAAGGTCGTCTCGATGCCCGACCCGGAGAAGCTGAGCACCTCCACATGGGGCGCATGGGCGACGCTGAGGCGTTCGGCGGCGCGCGAGAGATCCAGCTTGATGACTTCTGAAGGGCAGGAGCCGACCAGGAACAGGCGGCGGATGTCGGGGCGGCGCGCCAGCAGGCGGGCGACTTCGCGGTCGAGCTCCTCGTTCGCGTCGGCGAGACCCGCGAGGTCCTTCTCCTCCATGATCGCGGTGCCGAAGCGGGGCTCGGCGAAGATCATCACGCCGGCGGCGGACTGGAGGAGATGGGCGCAGGTGCGGCTTCCGACCACGAGGAAGAAGCTGTCCTGCATGGCGCGGTGAAGCCAGACGATGGAGGTCAGGCCGCAGAACACCTCGCGCTGGCCGCGCTCGCGCAGCACCGGCGCGTCGGCGCAGCCGCCCTGGGGCGCGGGAACCAGAGGGCGGTTCATGCCGTCGCCCTCCCGAGGGCCGCGCCGTCGCCCTGCAGCCGGGCGGCGCGCAGCTTGAGGATGAACTGCGCGGCGTTGACCGCGTAGGCGGCGTAGGCGACCAGGGCGAGCGTGATCAGCTCCTCCGGCGTCAGCCAGCCGCCGAACAGCGCCGCGACATAGGCCGCGTGCAGCGCGATCACCACGAAGCTGACCATGTCCTCCCAGAAGAAAGCCGGGGCGAGCAGCCACTGGCCGAACACCACCTTCTCCCAGATCGAACCGGTGATCATGATCGCCGCGAGCGTGAAAGTCTTGACCACGATGGAGATCGTGGCGGCCGCGTAACCGTCGCCGGTCAGGGCCCAGCGCACCACAAGCGCCAGAGAAACCAGGAACACCGCGAACTGGGCGATGGCGAGCACGCCTTGCACTTTGGTCCAGACGGTCGAGTCGCGGCGCAGCCGCTGCTCCGGCGTATAGAGCGGCCGGGCGGCGGGAAGGGTCCATGACTGTCGGATCGAGGCGGCCACCGGGGTCTCCTTGCGAATGTCGCTGGTGGAGTCACGGTAGGAGCCTGAGCCGCAAAGTGTCAATTTCAATTTACAGTCAGGATGAAAAATTGGACACCGCGGCGTTCAGCCGGTGGCCAAGAGCCCGAACGAACCAGAAAATGAACGAACTATGAGATAAATTCCGGAGGCGGAGGCTATTTCCGCCATGGCTGGCCGTCAATAATGGTTGACAGCGACGTCACGTCTCCCAGAAGCTTTCCCTAATGCCTCGGCCCCCGGCGCAACAAGACGCGCGGCGAATCGCCGCTATAGAGGCGAGGTTCCTGGGAGGAACTCCATGGGACGAAAAATGATAGAGAGCGGGTCGCTGGACGACGAGAACGGCAGGCCCGCGCCCAATTGCATTGCCGATGACGATCTTCGCGGTTCGATCACTCAGTTCCAGGAGGAACTGGCGAAAGAGCTTGAATCGATCGGCGCCGCGCGCGCCGCCAGGGCGCTCGCGGCCACTGCGATCGCCGAGCTCGCCCGCCGCTACGCGCCGCGCCAGCCCCCCGGGCGTTCGGGTCGGATGCGCGGCGGCCACGCCAGCGACGCGCCGACCATCGAAGAGCTCTGCGCCGCCCTCATCCAGGACGATCCCTCCCAGCGCCATCATGTCCTTTCCCGTTTCCGCGCCTTCGGCATGACCGGGGAGCAGGTGTTCGACACCCTGATCCCCGCCGCCGCGCGCCGCCTGGGCGAGCTGTGGGTGGAGGATGAGGTCTGCTTCACCGACGTGGCCATCGGCGTTTCCAGGCTCGAAGAGACCGCGCGGGCCAACGAGCCTTCGGGCGACGTCAGGTTCGCCGAATCGGAGCGCCCGCCCGCGGTGCTGCTCTGGGTGCCCGAGAGCGAGGAGCACACGCTCGGCGCCTTCATCGCCGCCGACCGCTTCCGCAAGGAAGGCTACGCCGTCGAGCTCAGCCTGGGCGCGTCGGAGGACGCGATGCTCAAGGGGGCCGAAGCCCGGCCCCATGCCCTGATCGGCGTATCCTGCGGATCGCGCAAGCTTCTCGACCCTCTCGCGACCGCGGTCGACCGTCTGCGCAACGTCATCGACCCTTCCGTGCCCATCATCATAGGAGGGCCCATCGTCGAGATTGAGCCGCAAGCCGCCGAGATCATTCGGGCCGATGGCATTGCATCCGATGTGCGGTTAGCGCTGAGCCGACTTGAAAAGGCACGCGCTGCGATGCCATATCGGTAGTGTGTTGCCGAAAGGCGGAAAACCACCCTATCGAACGGAAAAAGAATTCGTGAGCATTTCTGGACCGCCGGCGCGCGACCATCGCATGCTTGCGGAGCTTCCTGCAGAGCTGATCGCTCAAGCGTTGTCGGCCTCGGGCGATCTGATTCTTCTTCTCGACGCTGGGTTGTGCGTTCGCGGGGCATCCCTCGGCGAGGACTCCCGGGCGCTGGGGCGGATCGAGCTGTCTCACTGGCGCGGGCGCCCCATCAAATCGCTCTTCGCCGTGGACAGCTGGCCCAAACTCGACAAGCTGCTGTCCGAGGCGTCCGGAGGCGGGCCGCGCCGGGCGCGCGAACTGAACCACGTCGACGACGAGCTCGAGATCCCGGTCCGCTACGTGGCCTTCGAACATGACGGGCAGTATCTGCTCGTCGGCAAGGACCTGCGGCTTCTGTCCGAGTTGCAGCGCAAGCTGGTGCGCGCGCAGCTGGCGCTGGAGCAGGACTACGAACGCTTCCGCGAATTCGAGACCCGCTACCGCGTCCTGCTGGAGACCTCGCATGAGGCCCTGGCCCTGGTCGACGCGGAGACCGGTCGGATTCGCGACGTGAACCCCGAGGCCCGGCGCCTGCTGGGCGCGTCGGAAGAGGTGCTGAAGGACGGCGCGCTGGGGGCCGAGTTCGAGGACCGCAGCCGCGACGCCTTCGCCATCGCCTCCAACCGCGCGGTGGAGACCGGGGATCCGCAGAGCATCGCGGTGCGCACGCGGCGCGGCTATCGCGCGCTGACCGCCGATCTGCAGCTGTTCCGCGCCGGCGGCGAGACGCTGATGATCTGCCGCTTCGTGCCGGAGGAGGAGCCGGGCGCGCCGTCCTTCGAATTCGGCTCGGCGCTGGCGGCGCTCTATCACAACGGCGGCGACGCCATCGTGCTGACCGACGCCGAGGGTCAGATCGAATCCGCCAACGAGGCCTTCCTCAACCTGGTCGACGTGGCCCTGCCGCGGGAGCTGCGCGGCGCCTCGCTCGCCGATTTCCTCGACCGGCCGTCCGTCGACCTGTCGGTGATGATCGGGCAGGCGACGCGCACCGGGCGCCTGTCGGGCTTCGCCACCCGCCTGCGCACCCGCTTCGGGGCGGTGGTTTCGGTCGACATCTCCACCACCCATCTGCCCGGCCGCGAGCCGCTGGCGCTGGCCTTCGTGATCCGCGACCTGTCGCGCCATGTCGGCGCGCGGGAGATCGGGTCCTCGGTCGACGGCGAGGCGATGCAGAACGTGGTGGATCTGGTCGGGTCCGCGCCGCTCAAGGAGCTGGTCGCCGCCACCGCCGACGTGGTGGAGCGGATGTGCATCGAGACCGCGGTGCAGCTGACCAACAACAACCGCGCCGCCGCCGCCGAGATGCTCGGCCTGTCGCGCCAGAGCCTCTATGTGAAGCTGCGCAAGTACAACCTGATCGGACGCAACGAGGACGGCTGAGCCGGCGCGCCGCGCGATCTGCGCCACGCCGGAGCCTTTCCGCACGATTCCGCTTGGAGGTCCAGGACTGTCATGTTTAATTGACAGCATGGACGTAGCGAAAAACATACGGTCTCGGCGGACCCCGCAACCTGCGGCGATGCTGGAGCTTCTCAAGCCGGTCACCTGGTTCCCCCCGATGTGGGCCTATCTGTGCGGCGTGCTCTCGTCGGGCGTGTCGGTGGGGGAGCGCTGGCCTGAGCTGCTGCTCGGCGCGGCGCTGGCGGGGCCGGTGGTCTGCGGCATGAGCCAGGCGGCCAACGACTGGTGCGACCGCCATGTCGATGCGATCAACGAGCCGAACCGCCCGATTCCCTCCGGCCGCGTGCCGCCGAACTGGGCGCTGGGCCAGGCCTTGGGGATGTCGGCGCTGGCGCTGGCGCTGGGCTGGCTGCTGGGGCCGTGGGGCTTCCTCGGCGTGGCGCTGGCGGTGGTCGGGGCATGGGCCTATTCGGTGGAGCCGATCCGGCTGAAGCGCTCCGGCATCTGGGGGCCGGGGCTGGTCGGGCTCTGCTATGAGGGTCTGCCCTGGTTCACCGGCGCCGCCGTGATGGCGGCCGCCGCGCCGGGCTGGCAGACCGTGGCGATCGCCGGGCTTTATGCGCTGGGCGCCCACGGCATCATGACAATCAACGACTTCAAGGCGATCGAGGGCGACAAGGCGCTCGGTATCCGTTCGCTCCCCGTCACGCTGGGGCCGGAGCGCGCGGCCCGCGTGCTCTGCATCGTGATGGCGGCGCCGCAGGTGGTGGTGGTCGCGCTGCTCGCCTCCTGGGGGATGCTGTGGTCGGCGGGGATCGTGGCGATCGCGCTCGGGGTGCAGGCCTGGGCGATGCGCCGGATGCTGGAGGACCCGCAGGGCCGCGCGCCCTGGTTCAACGGGGCCGGCGTCGGCCCCTACGTGCTTGGAATGATGGCCGCAGCCTGCGGTCTGGGCGCGGCCGCCGGCTGAGGCCGGGCCGCGGATGGGAGAGGCGCGATGACGCTGACCTGGCTCGGGATCGTCCGGCTTGGACTGGTGCAGATGGCGATCGGCTCGATCATCGTGCTGACCACGTCGACGCTCAACCGGGTGATGTCGGTGGAACTGGCGCTGCCCGCCGCCTTGCCCGGCCTTCTGGTCGGCATCCATTACGCGGTGCAGCTGAGCCGCCCGGAATGGGGCCGCCGGTCCGACGCCGGGGGCCGACGCACGATCTGGATCCTGCGCGGCATGGCGGCGCTCGCCGCCGGCGGGGTGCTGGCGGCGAGCGCCGTGGCGCTGATGGCGCAGGCGCAGGGGGCGGGGATCGCGCTGGCGATTTTCGCCTTCGCGCTGGTCGGCGGCGGGGCCGGGGCGGCGGGCACCTCGATGCTGGCCCTGCTCGCCTCCGCCACGGCGCCCGAGCGTCGGGCGGCGGCGGCCACCATCACCTGGCTGATGATGATCTTCGGCATCGCGATGACCGCGGGCCTCGTCGGCGCGGCCCTCGACCCCTATTCTCACGCCCGCATGGTGACCGTGGTCGGCGTGGCCGCGGGCTCCGCCTTCCTGCTCGCGGCGCTGGCCGTGCAGGGGATCGAGCGTCACGCGCCGGCCCCGGTCGCGGAGGAGGCCCGCCCCCCGCTCCTCACCGTGCTGCGCCAGATCTGGGCGGAGCCGCCGGCCCGCCGCTTCACCATCTTCGTCTTCGTGTCCATGGTCGCCTATTTCATGCAGGAGCTGATCCTCGAGCCCTATGCCGGCCATGTCTTCGGCTATTCGCCGGGCCGCTCGACCTCGCTCTCCGGCCTCCAGAACGGCGGGGTGTTCGCGGGGATGGTCACGGTCGGGATCATGGCGAGCGGGCTGCGGATCGGCTCGCTTCGGGTCTGGACCACGGGGGGCTGTCTCGCCTCCGCGGCGGCGCTGGGGATCGTCGCGGCGCTCGGCGCGCAAGGACCCGGGGCGCCGCTGGCGGCGGCGGTGGTCGGGCTCGGCTTCGCCAACGGGATCTTCGCGGTCGCGGCCATCGGCTCGATGATGCAGCTGATGAGCCAGGGCCGGGCCGGGCGCGACGGGGCCCGCATGGGGGTCTGGGGCGCGGCGCAGGCGGTGGCGGCGGGCATCGGCGGCTTCGCCGGCGCGGCGCTGGTCGACCTCGCGCGGCTCGGGCTGCCGGTCGCCGAGGCCTACGGGCTCGTGTTCCTCCTCGAAGCCGCGCTCTTCCTCTGCGCCGCGCGCCTCGCGCTGCGCATCGACGCCGTCCCCGCCCGCCCGCGATCGGCGCCTGTCGCCGTCGTTCCAGGAGAATGACCATGCCGCGTGATCTGAACGACGCCCCCTATGAAGCGCCCGCCTTCGACGTGGTCGTGGTCGGCGGCGGCCCCGCCGGCGCCACCGCGGCCGAGGATCTGGCCCGCGCCGGCCGCCGCGTGGCGATGCTCGACCGGGGCGGGCGCATAAAGCCCTGCGGCGGCGCGATCCCGCCCCGCCTGATCCGCGACTTCGACATCCCCGACGCGCAGATCGTGGCGCGGGTGGCGACGGCGCGGATGATCTCGCCGACCGGCGTTCAGGTCGACATCCATATCCAGGACGGCTTCGTCGGCATGGTCGACCGCGGCCCCTTCGACGATTTCCTGCGCGCGCGGGCCGTCGCGGCGGGCGCCGTGCCGCTGACCGGCGCCTACAAGTGGCTCGACCGTTCCGGCGGCGGGCTGCGGGTGGTCTATCGCGGGGCGGACGGCGAACGCTCGGTCCCCGCGAAGCTGGTGATCGGGGCCGACGGCGCGCGGTCCGACGTGGCGCGCGACGAAGTGCCCGGCGGCGACAGGATCCCTTATGTCATCGCCTATCACGAGATCATCGAGGCGCCCGCAGCCTCCGACACGCCTGGCGCCTACGATCCCGCGCGCTGCGACGTGGTCTATGACGGCCGCATCTCGCCCGACTTCTACGGCTGGGTGTTTCCGCATGGAAAACATGCCAGCGTCGGCATGGGCACCGGGGTGCGCGGCGTCGACCTCAAGGCCGCCACCGCGGCGCTGCGGGAGAACGCCGGGCTGACCGGCTGCCAGACCATCCGGCGCGAGGGCGCGCCGATCCCGCTCAAGCCCCTGCCGCGCTGGGACAACGGCCGCGATGTGGTGCTGGCCGGCGACGCCGCCGGCGTGGTCGCGCCGTCCTCGGGCGAGGGCATCTACTACGCCATGGTCGGCGGGCGCTGCGCGGCGGCGGCGGCGGAGGCGGCGCTCGCCTCCGGCCGGGCGAAGGATCTGAAGCTCGCCCGCAAGCTCTTCATGCGCGACCACTACATGGTGTTCCGCGTGCTCAGGGTGATGCAGGACACCTGGTATCGCTCGGATGACCGGCGCGAACGCTTCGTCTCGATATGCCGCGACGTCGACGTTCAGCGCCTGACCTTCGAGGCCTACATGAACAAAAAACTGGTCCGGGCCCGACCGATGGCGCATATGCGGATCATGGCCAAGAACATCGCCCATCTGACGCGCCTGATCCCGGCGGCGTCATGAGCGCCCTGCCGCTGCGCGCCGCCGCCCCGGCCGGGCCGATCGCCGCCTGGCGCGACGGGCGGCTGACCCCGGTGGACAAGCTGGAGGTCCATCGCCTCGGCCTGCGCCACCCTGCCGTCTCGGTCTTCGTCAACGATGGCGGGCGCACGCTGCTGCAGCGCCGCGCGGCCGGCAAATATCACACGCCCGGCCTCTGGGCGAACGCCTGCTGCACCCATCCCGACTGGGGCGAGACGCCCGCCGCCTGCGCGCGCCGCCGGCTGGGGGAGGAGCTGGGGGTGACCCATCTCGCGCTGTCGCCGCGCGGCCGCATCGAATACCGGGCGGAGCTGGAGAACGGCATGGTGGAGCATGAGGTCGTCGACCTTTTCGCCGCCGAGGCCGATGCCGGCGCCCTGCGGCTCGACCCAGACCCGCGCGAAGTGTGGGAGACGCGCTGGATCGCGCGCGCCGACCTGCGCGACGAGATCGCGGCGGCGCCGGAGCGGTTCACGCCCTGGCTGCGGATCTATCTGCAGGACGCCGCGGACCGGCTCATCCCGGCGGGGTGAGCGCCTCGGGTCGGACGGCGTCCTCCCATACCGCCAGCCGCGCCCGGATCGCCTCGACCAGGCGGGCGGGGGCTTCTTCGTGCATCAGATGGCCGAGATCGGGCAGCAGCTCGAACGCCGCCCCCATGCGGGCCGCGGCCTCCCGGCTGACCGCGGGCGGCACCATGCCGTCGCGACCGCCGGCCAGCAGCGCGACGGGGGAGCGGATGGTGGCGAGCCGGTCGAAAAGCGGCCCCAGATCCCAGCGTGACATCATCGCCAGCGCGCCCGCGGCGTGACCGGAATCGGAGAGAAGGCGCCGGTAAAGCGCCTCGCCCCGCGCATCGAGCCGGCTGCCGGTGGAGCCGAGCAGGGCGCGGGCGAGGCCGGGGGCGCCGGCCATGTGCGAAAACGCGGCGGGCAGGAAGGGGGCGAGCGACAGCGCCTTGGCCGCCGCCATCGCCACCCCGCCGAGCGCGCCGCGGAACGGTTTCAGCGCGGCGTTGAGCCCGATCACCGGCACCGCTCGGTCCATCGCCATGCGCAGCGCGATGGCCGCGCCCGCGGAATGGCCGATGATCGCGGTCGGCGCGAAGCCGGTGTCGTCGAGCAGGCGGGCGATGTCGTGGGCCATGGCGGGCAGGGCGCAGCGGGCGGGGTCGCCGACCGTCGAAAATCCGTGCCCGGGCAGATCCAGCGCCATCACCGCGTGGTCCGTGGCGAGCGCCGGGGCGATGTCGCGCCAGCTATGGGTCGAGGCGCCGGTCCCGTGCAGCAGCAGCAGGCCCGGACCCGCTCCGAACGTCTGGACGTGCCAAAGGTGGCCCGGGGTCCGCACGAACGCGCTCGCCTCGCGGTGCGGCCAGTCGGTCCCGTCGCGGTCCCAGCGCATCGGCCCCTCAGCCCTGCAGCCGGGCGGCGACGGCGGCCCCCACCGCGGCGGGGTCGGCGCGTGGCAGCGGCAGGCGCTGCCCGCCGAGCTGGGCGGCGAGCTCCACGGTCTGGCGGCCGGGGCGCAGGGCGGTGTCGACCACCAGCGCGGTCATGCCCTCGGCCCGGATCAGGGCGGCGATGCGGGCGCTGTCGGCCGAGGCCGCGGTCCGGTCGGCGGTCCCGTCCAGCGCGATGTTGGCCCGCCCGTCGGTCAGCACCGCGAGGCAGGGCGTCGCGCCGCGCCGCCGCGCCGCCGTCGCCAGTTCCCGCGCCATCACAAGGCCCGACGCGAGCGGCGTGCCGCCGCCGCCGGGCAGGGCGGTCAGCACTTTTCGGGCGCGGGCGAGCGCGCGGGTGGGGGGCAGGAGAAGCTGCGCATCGGTCCCCCGGAAAGCCACCAGCGCCACGAAGTCCCGCGCGGCATAGGCGCGGGCCAGAAGAAATTCGACGGCGCCCTTCGCCTCCGCCAGCCGCGCCAGCGCGGCGGAGCCGGAGGCGTCCACCAGAAAGATCACCACCCGCTCGGAACGCCCCTTTCGAACCGCCTCGCGCAGGTCGGAGGGGCGGAGTATGACGGCGCCTTCGCGCCCGCTTCCGGCCTCCGCCGCCTCGCGCCGCCGCAAGCCCTGCCAGGGCGCGCCGGCGCGAAGCGTCGCCACCAGGTCGAGCCGTACGCCGGATTTCGCCTGAGCCGGGCGGACCCCGGCGCGGCGCCCGCGCGGCGCGCC